>JANQME010000275.1 GCA_028280205.1 Longimicrobiales bacterium | reverse complement strand
CCGTGCGTCTCGGCGAGCGCGGACGGGTCGAGCCGGTGGAGGATCCGGACGTCTCGGAGCGCCTGCGGGGAGCGCTCGCCGCGCTGGGCGTCCTGGAGCGTCAGGTAGCCGAGCTGCGCGCCCGCCTCGAGCTCTCGGAGCGCCTGGCCGAGGCCCTCGAGGGGCGCATCCTGGATCTCCGTTCAGTGGAACGGCGCATCGGGGCGGCGATCCACGGGCTGAGGCTCGTGCTCGCGCCTGGTGAGGACGAAGCTACCTTCGTGCGCTGGATCGAGTCTCAGGGCCGCGGCCGAAGGGCCAACCTCGTGCTCGCAGCCGCCCCGATCGACCTCGGAGGCCTCCTGCGCGACTCGCTCTTCGAGCGGGCCGGGACGTCGGTCCTCACCTCCGCGACGCTCACCGCCGGAGGGCGCTTCGACTTCCTGCGCCGCCGTCTCGGCATCTCTGCAGAAGAGATCGAGCACTCCGATACGGAGCTCGAGGTCACGGAAGATATCGTTTTGTCTTCCTTCGACTTCACAGATCAGGCCATGCTTGCCGTCCCGACGGATCTTCCGTCCGCCGGGCACGGGCGCACCGAGCTCGACGACGCCACGAGTGGGGTCCTGATCGACTTCGCCCGCATCACGGATGGCGGGATCTTCGCGCTCTTCACGTCCTTCGGCTCGCTCCGTCGCGTGGCGCAAGGGCTCCGCGACGCCGGCGCCGACTGGCCGCTCTTCGTCCAGGGAGAGGAGGATCGGCACCGCCTGCTCACACGCTTCGTGGAGAGCGGACGCGGGGTCCTGCTCGGTACTTCGTCGTTCTGGGAGGGGGTCGACGTCCCGGGCGATCCGCTGCGCGGGCTCCTCATCCAGAAGCTCCCCTTCCGCGTCCCGACGGAGCCGATCACGGCCGCCCGCATGGAGTCGCTCGAGCGTCGGGGTCTCGACCCGTTCCGCCACTTCATGCTGCCGCACGCGGCGCTCCGGCTGAAGCAGGGGTTCGGTCGCCTGATCCGAAGCCGGACCGACCGGGGCGCGGTACTCCTTCTCGACGACCGGATCCTCACGAAGCGGTACGGGCGCTACCTGCGCGAGTCGCTTCCGGAGGCGCCGCTGGTCAAGGGCGCGTGGCCGGACATCGTGCGCCGGTTGCAGGACTTCTACGGCGCTGGCCGAGGGACTAGCTTTTCCGGCTGAGGCCGTCCCGGCCTCCGACGGATCCTCTCCCCCCGGCAACCTCGGACGGTCAAGCGATGAACCGCATCATCGGCATGGGCATCGGCGTGCTCTACCTCGGGATCGCCTTCGGCGCGCTGCAGTGGGCCAACAACGGATGGGCCACCGGCTACGAGGACGTCGGCTTCTGGTGGACCGTCATTGCGGTCATCCTGACGATCGCCGCCACCGGTGCCCTGATCGGTACCTGGATCCACACGCAGCCCCGCGAGGACTGAGCCGCCGGCCGCGGCCGGAGTTGCGACGATGAGCGACCTCCGTCCCTCGAAGATCGTCTGCGTGGGGCGCAACTACGCCAAGCACGCCGCCGAGATGGGCGACAACGTCCCCACCGAGCCGCTCATCTTCCTCAAGCCGCCCTCCGCGCTGCTCGCCGACGGCGAGCCGATCGTGCTTCCGCCGGGTGTCGGTCGGGTCGACTTCGAAGGCGAGATCGGCATCGTGATTGGTCGGCGGGCGCGTGCGATCACGCGGGACGAGGCGTGGGAGCACGTCGAGGCGCTCGTGCCCGTGAACGACGTCACCGCGCGGGATCTCCAGCGGGCGGACGACCAGTGGACCCGCGCCAAGGGCTTCGACACGTTCTGCCCGGTCGGTACGCCGGTGCCGCTCGCGGACGTCGACCTCGGGACGCTGTCCGTCGTCACGCGCGTCGACGGGGAGGTTCGCCAGCGTGGCGATGCGGCCGACATGGCCTTCGACGTCCCGGCGATCCTGGCATTCGTCAGCAGCATCATGACGCTCGAGCCGGGCGACCTCGTCGCGACCGGCACGCCGGACGGCATCGGGCCCCTCTCCGCGGGTGAAGTCGTCGAGGTCGAGGTTTCGGGGGTCGGCCGCGTTCGCAACCCCGTCCGTCAGGGCTGATGCCCCGAACCGGCGCCCGCTTCCGGGCGCTGCCGCCGTACCCGCTGGCCGAGATGAAGGCGATCCGCCGCCGCATCGAGGCCGAGGGTGGGGACGTGATCGATCTCGGGGCCGGCGACGCGCCGCTCCCACCTCCGTCCGCGGTTATTGAGAAATTACGTGAGGTAGCTGGAGATATATTCCACTCGCGCTATGCTTTCCAGCTTGGTCTCCCGGCGTTCCGAGAAGCCGCGGCGAACTTCATGGCTGCCCGCTTCGGCGTCACCCTCGATCCGGCGACGGAGATCCTCCCGCTCATCGGATCGAAGGAAGGGATCGCGCACCTCCCCTTCGCCGTGCTCGATCCCGGCGACGCGGCGGTGCTGCCCGATCCGGGCTACCAGGCGTACCGCGGACCCGTCCTCCTGGCCGGGGGGGAGCCGTGGCCCGTTGCCCTGCGCCCCGAACACGACTTCCTCCTCCCGCTCGACGGCATCCCCGGTGAGGTCGTGCGGCGTGCTCGGCTCCTCTACCTCAACTACCCGAACAATCCGACCGCCGCCGTGGCGCCGGATACGTACCTCGAGGAGGCGGTCGCCTTTTGCGCCCGGCACGACCTCCTGCTCGCCTTCGATCACGCCTACTCGGAGCTCGGCTTCGACGGATACCGCTCCCGCAGCATCCTTGAGTTCGAGGGAGCGCGGGAGCGGTCCCTCGAGTTCCACTCGCTCTCCAAGACGTACAACATGACCGGCTGGCGTCTGGGGTGGGCCGCAGGGGGCCCGGAGGCGATCGAGGTACTGTCCAGGGTCAAGACGTTCATGGACACGGGACCGTACCTCGGGATCCAGGCAGCCGGTGTGGCGGCGCTGGAGAGCTGGCGCTCGTGGGTGCCGGAGAACGTCGAGCGCTTCCGCCGGCGCCGTGACGCGGCGGTGGATGCGCTCCGCGCGGTCGGTTTCGAGGCCGAGCGCCCGCAGGCGACGATGTACCTCTGGGTCCCGGTTCCGGATGGGGAGCCGTCCGAGGCGTTCGCGGTGCGGGCGCTGGAGCAGGAGGGGGTGATCGTGCTGCCGGGCGCCGCGCTCGGCGCCGGCGGGGAGGGCTTCTTCCGGATCGCGCTGACACAGGGCGAGGCGCGCCTCGCCGAGGCCGCGGAGCGCCTGGGGCGTGTGGTGCTCGGCTGAGCTCCACGGCGCGCTCCGTCGGGCCGTCGATCCCGGTCCGGCCCCCAGGAACCGCGCCGTAGGGGCGGTTTACCAAACGCCATGGACGATCGGCCCGGGGACTCCAACCTGTTGCGGGACCGGGCCTGGCAGGACCGCCGGGGCCTGGGGTCACCACGACTTCGGGCCACTGCCTTCGGCATCTCCGTCGCCATCCATCTGGCCGTGGTCGGCTTGTACGGTGTCGTGGCCCGCGTGCTGACGCCCGAAGGTCTGACGGTGCCCATCCGCACGGATCGAGAGAGCGAGCAGGGTGTCGACCTCATCCGCCTCATCGAGCTGGACGAGGACGAGCTCGAGCGGCCGGAGGAGCCGGAGCCGATCGAGCGGGTGTCGGCCGCGGCGGCCGACGTGCGCCCGCCCCGCATCCCCGGTCCTTCCGCCGGCGAGCTCGTGCCCCCCGGTCCGACCGCCGCGGAGCGGCTGCGCCCGCGTCTCGTGGATGTACGGCTCTGGGCCGATCTGCCCCCGGAGTTCTACGAGCTCACGCTCGAGGAGCGCGAGGAGCTCCTGATCTCCGCGCGGATCGTGGAGTGGTACGACTCGGTGGCGCTGGCCGATGCCGCAGAGGGCAGGCTCACCGACTGGACGTTCACCGACGGACAGGGAGGCCGCTGGGGCGTGGCCGACGGGAAGATCTATCTGGGTGACATCGTGGTACCGGTCCCGATCAACTTCGGGACGCCGGTCGGCAAGCGCGACGAGTGGGCGCGACGGATCTGGGAGTTCGAGGAGATCCATCGTCAGAGCCAGCAGTTCCTGATCGAGCAGGCGTGGAAGGAGCGTTCGGCGGCGATCCGCGAGCGTCGCGACCGCGAACGCGCCGAGGCCCGTGGAGACACGCTGGGCATCCGCTGAAGGCGGGAAGGGGTTCCCGCCGCAGCGTGTGTCGTGGTCCGGGCGCTCCGGGTCGTCGGCGATGGGCGGGTTGAACCGACCCGTCACCGGGCCGTCGAATCCGGTTCCGCTGCTCCGCGCCCGGCCCCATCTTATCCGCTTGCCTCGGGGTCGAACGTCCATCGCGTCCGGTCCGCCCGTCTTCTCCAGTTGACGCCCGTCACGCTCGCGTCGCCGCCCAGGGAGCTGCCGTGAGTCAGGATCTGCCCCCGCGCCTCGATCCCCGCTCGATCGAGCCGGCCCGCTACCGCGGCTGGCAGGAGGGCGGCTACTTCCACGTGCCGGCGTCGGCCGTGCTCGAGGACGGGCGCGAGCCGTACGTGATCGTCATCCCGCCGCCGAACGTCACCGCCGCGCTGCACATGGGCCATGGGCTGAACAACACCGTGCAGGACGTGCTGATCCGCTGGCGGCGGATGCAGGGCCGCGCGACGCTCTGGGTGCCGGGGACCGACCACGCGGGCATCGCGACGCAGAACGTCGTCGAGCGCCAGCTCGCGGCCGAGGGGCTGCACCGTGACGACGTGGGCCGCGAGAAGTTCGTCGAGCGCGTCTGGGGCTTCGTGACCGAGACGGGCGGCACGATCCTCGATCAGCTCAAGGCGATCGGTGCGTCGTGCGACTGGGAGCGGACCCGCTTCACGCTGGACGACGAGCTGCGGAGGGCGGTGCGCGAGGTCTTCGTGACGCTGTACGAGCAGGGTCTCATCTACCGTGGCGAGTACATCATCAACTGGTGTCCTCGCTGTCTGACCGCCCTCTCCAACGAGGAAGCGGAGAGCGAGGAGACGCCCGGAACGCTCTGGCACCTACGCTACCCGCTCGGTGAGGAGGCGTGGGCGGCGGCCGAAGCCGCCCGGGACGCCGGGGCCGAAGCGATCGGGCGCCTGGACGACGGCACCTGGTACCTGACGGTCTCGACCACGCGGCCCGAGACGATGCTCGGCGACACGGGCGTGGCGGTGCACCCCGGGGACGAGCGCTACGAGGGGCTCGTCGGAGCGAGCGTGCACCTGCCGCTCGCGAGGCGCCCGATCCCGATCGTGGCCGACCATCATGTCGATCCCGACTTCGGTTCGGGCATGGTCAAGGTGACTCCGGCGCACGACAAGAACGACTTCGAGATCGCGGGCCGGACGGGGCTCGAGCTCGTCGACGTACTGACCCCGGACGCCCGCATGAGCGATGCCGTGCCGGAGGCGTTCCGCGGACTGGACCGCTTCGAGGCCCGGGAGGCCGTGCTGGAGGCGCTCGAGGATGCGGGGCTACTCGCGGGCACGGACGAGCACACCCACTCCGTGCCCCACTGTTATCGCTGCGGGACGGTGGTCGAGCCGCGCCTTTCGGAGCAGTGGTTCGTGAGCATGAAGCCGCTCGCCGAGCCGGCGCTGCAGGCATCGAAGGACGGCACCGTCACCTTCACGCCCGTGCACTGGCAGCGGGTGTACGAGCACTGGATGGAGAACATCCAGGACTGGTGCATCTCCCGACAGCTCTGGTGGGGCCACCGCATCCCGGTGTGGTACTGCGAGTGCGGCCAGGTGATCGTGGCGCGCGAGGATCCGACGGCCTGCACGGAGTGCGGGAGCGAGGCGCTGGAGCAGGACCCCGACGTGCTCGACACGTGGTTTTCCTCGCAGCTCTGGCCGTTCTCGGTCTTCGGGTGGCCCGAAGAAACGGACGATCTGAAGGCGTTCTACCCGGGCCACACGATGGTCACGGCCCCGGAGATCCTCTTCTTCTGGGTCGCCCGCATGATCATGATGGGCTACCACTTCCGCGGCGAGGCGCCGTTCGCGGACGTCTACCTGCACGGAACGGTGCGCGACATCCGAGGCCGGAAGATGTCGAAGTCGCTCGGCAACGGGATCGACCCGCTCCGTGTGGTCGAGGAGTTCGGCGCCGACGCGATGCGCTTCACGATCGTGAGCCAGTGTGCGATCGGCACGGACATCAGCATGGACCACGAGGACGTCGAGGCGACGTTCGCGGCGGGACGCAACTTCGCCAACAAGATCTGGAACGCGGGACGCTTCGCGCTCATGAGCGTAGGCGACGAACCCGTGCGTTCGCTCGACGAGATCCGCGGAGACCTCGCGGCGGAGGACCGGTGGGTGCTCTCCCGGGTGGCGCGCGCCGCGGAACAGGCGACGAACGGGCTCGAGCGCTTCCGCCTGCACGAGGTGGCCGAGGGTCTCTACCATCACTTCTGGGGCGAGATCTGCGACTGGTACCTCGAGGTCGTGAAGAGCCGGCTGGCCGACGCCGCCGAGCCCGCCTCTCGCGAGGCCGCGCGGGCGACGCTCGTGACGGTGCTGGACCACGCGCTCCGGCTTCTCCACCCGATCGTGCCGTTCGTCACCGCCGAGCTGTGGGCACGCCTCCCGAGTTCCGACGGCGACGAGCGCGCGGGCGATCTGATCGTGGCTCCATGGCCCTCCGGTACGGACGGGTGGCTCGACGAGGACGCCGAAGCCGACTTCGGCGCCTTCCAGTCGCTGGTCGCCGAGACACGGCGGCTGCGCAAGGAGTACGGCGTGGGCGAGGGCCAACGTGTCACGATCCACGTGCACGGCGGCCCGGACGACTTCCTCGCCGGTCTGTCGAAGCGGAGCGCCGCGCTCGAGCAGCTCGCGCGGGTGGATGCGGTGGAGTCCGGCTCGGGCGTGGGTGTGGGGGCGAACGCCGTCCTGCCGAACGGGGCCGAGCTCTTCCTGCCGCTCGAGGGCGTGATCGATGTCGAGCGGGAACGCAGTCGGATGGCGGCCGAGATCGAGAAGCTCGAGGGCCTGCTCACCGGGGTCCGTGCGCGGCTGGCCAACGAACAGTTCGTGAACAACGCTCCGGACGAGGTGGTCCGGAAGGCACGCGAGAACGCGGCACAGCTCGAGGAGCAGTCGAGCAAGCTCCGCGAGAAGCTCGCGCGCCTCGCGGCCTGAGGCGCCGATCTGCTCTTCCGCGCTCGTTCGGGCGGTCGTCGTGAGGACGGCAAGGGCGGATCGATCCCGGTCGCCGGCCGGACCGGCCGTGGCCGCGGCGCTCGTCATGGGCTGGCTGGGTGCGTGCGCCCGGCAGGAGGCGCCCCCCGGCGGTCCGGAGGATCTGCGTCCGCCCGTCGTGGTGCGGACGGTGCCCGAAGCGTTCGCGACGGTCGACGAGATCGAGGAGGTGCGCTTCGAGTTCGACGAGCGCATCAGCGAGCGGGTGAGCGGTGGCTCGCTCGATGAGGCGGTCTCCATCTCGCCCCGCGGCGGTGAGATCGACGTCGGGCACGGGCGGCGATCGCTCACGGTCCGTCCGCAGGGCGGATTCCGGCCGGGCCTCGTCTACCGGGTCACGCTCCGACCGGTCGTCTCGGATCTCTTCGGCAACCGGCTCACGGACCCGTTCGAGCTGGTCTTCTCCACGGGGGGGGATCCCGTGCCCACGACCATCGCCGGGGAGGTGTGGGACCGCATCAACGGGCAGGGCTCGGGAGACATCACCGTATACGCCACGGGGTTGGACAGTCTCGTGCACGAGTCCTCCACCGACGCGGACGGGATCTTCGCGCTGCGCTACCTTCCCGCCGGGGACGTGGCGCTCGTCGCGTTCGAGGATCGGAACCGGAACGGGGAGGTCGACTCGACCGAGGTCCAGGGAATGACCAACGCGTCGCTCGGTCCCGGCGATACCCTCTTCGTGGACCTCGCCATCCTCGCGCCGGACACCACCCCCGCGGTTCTGGCCGACGCGGAGGCCGTGGACTCCGTGACCGTAGCCCTCGAGTTCGACGACCACCTGGCGACCGACATGGATGCCGACGCGGTCGGCGTGACTCTGGCGCGCGGGGAGGACGGGGGAGGGGCCGGACCCGGCGTCGTGCGCCTCTGGCTGGAGGCGGAGTACGCCGCCTTCGTCGAGGCCGTGGCCGACTCCTTCGCTCGCCTGGACTCCATCGATGCGGCGGAGCGCGCTGCCGCGGAGGCGGCCATCGAGGTCGAAACGGACTCGGCCGTCGTGGACTCGATCGACAGGGCCGAGCCGGACGTCGCCGGCGTCGTGACGGATTCGGCGGGGACGACGGTCCCCGACAGCGCCGCGCGAGCTCCCGAGACGCCGGAGTCGGGCGCGGGTGTTGCGGACAGCGCGTCCGTCGCTCCGGGTCGGATCCCGCCCACGCGCCTCGCCCCGCTCCCGGGCTCGTCGCCGGGTCCGACCGAGGACGGCCGCCGGGTCCTGCCCGGACGGCGGATCGTGGTGCTGCTCGACGCGCCCCTGCCGGTCGAGGTGCCCTTCACGATCGAGGCGTCCGGCGTCGTCAACATCAACGGGCTCGGGGCCGGGGGCGGGTCGACCGAGCTCGTGCGGGAGCCGCCGGATTCGGCGACGGTCGAGGACGGGAGTCCCGACACCGGGCCGGACGCTCTCGCCCTCCCCCCGGACTCGGCGGGAATCCCCCCCGACACGATCGGGCCGCCGCCCGACACGGGCACGGCGCGCTCCGATACCACCTCCGCCCCACGCGCCGCACGGCAAGGGGGTCGCCGGTGACGGACCCGAGGAGCCGGATTCCCTCCGTCGACGCGCTCCTCGCCGAGCCGCGGCTGCGCGCGCTGGTCGACCGGTTCGGTCGGGCGCGCACGGTGGAGGCGATCCGGTCGGCCGTCGCGGACGTCCGAGACGGACTCGCCGACGGAGCGGAGCGCGCGAAGGACCAGCTCGACCCTGCGGATCCGGCCACCTACGCGACGCTCGCCCGTGCGGTGCTCGAACGTTCCGAGCGGGCGGGGCTTCGGGCCGTGATCAACGCGACGGGCGTGGTCCTCCACACCAACCTGGGTCGGGCACCGCTCGCGCCGGAGGCGCTCGACGCGATGCGGGCGGCGGGGTCCGGGTACACGAACCTCGAGTACGATCTGGAGGAGGGCCGGCGCGGGTCGCGCTACGTTCACTGCGTGCCCCTCCTGACCGAGCGGATCGGCGCCGAGGACGCGCTCGTGGTGAACAACGCGGCGGCGGCGCTCGTGCTCGTCCTCAACACCCTCGCGCAGGGGCGTGGGGTGGTGGTGTCGCGGGGGGAGCTCGTGGAGATCGGTGGGGGCTTCCGCATCCCCGAGATGCTCGAGCGGGCGGGTGCCCGGCTCTTCGAGGTCGGGAGCACGAACCGCACGCGGGTCGCCGACTACGCCGCGGCCTTCGACGAGGCTGCGGCGGAGGGGACCGAGACCGCGATCGGAGCGATCCTCAAGGTGCACCGGTCGAACTTCCGCATCACCGGCTTCACGGAGGAAGCCACCCTGGAGGGGCTCTCCGGGCTCGCGCGTGAGCGGGGCGTGCCGCTCGTCCACGACCTCGGCTCGGGCCTGATGCTGCCCGCCGACTCCGTCGGGCTGCCGGAGGAGCCGCTCGCTCGGGCCTCCCTGGCGGCCGGCGCCGACGTGGTGGCGGTCTCGGGGGACAAGCTCCTCGGCGGTCCCCAGGCGGGCATCCTCGCCGGTCGCGCGGACCTCGTGGAGCGGATGCGGCGAAACCCCCTCTGCCGCGCGCTCAGGGTGGACAAGGGCACGCTCGCCGCGCTCGAAGCGACGCTCCGGCTCTATCGGGATCCGGACACGG
>JANQME010000273.1 GCA_028280205.1 Longimicrobiales bacterium | reverse complement strand
ATCCCGGGCGGTCGATGCCGGAGCAGTTCCCGCAGACCTTCGCGCCGCTCCTCACCCAGGCCATGCGCGGCTTCGAGTACCCGCGGACGAACGAGGAGGGGCGCTTCGCCGCCGGTCCGTTCGAGACTCCGGGACGGGTTGCGCTCATGTTCTCGAAGGCGGGCTACGCGCCGGCCGAGGAAGCCTGGGATCCGGCGGACGAGGGCGAGCTCGAGGTCGTGATGGGACGCGGCGGCGCCGTCGAGGGCATCGTCATGGACCTCGAGCGCGCCGAACCGCTCACGGAGTTCCAGGTCGGCGCGTCGGCACCGATCGAGCTCGAAGGCGAAGCACCCAGCGTCTTCAACCCCTACAGCGGACGCGAGACCGTCGAACACCCCGAGGGCAAGTTCCGCCTCGACAACGTCGAGCCCGGCAAGCGCGACGTCACGGTCACGGCACCGGGCTACGTCACCGCCGAGAAGGAGGGCGTGGAGGTCGTCGAGGGTGAGACCACGCGCGGCGTCATCATCGGCATGCGGCGCGGGGGCGTCGTCGCCGGTCGGGTGGTGGACGAGTCCGGCGCTCCGATCGCGGGCGCGCGCGTCGTCGGGCTGGTCGGTTCGGGCGCCTACGGAACGAAAGTGCACGGCGCGGGCACGGCGGACGACGTCGCGCTCGGTCTGATGATGATGGGCGACCTGGAGCTCGGCGCAGGGACCGGCTTGCTGGGAGCGGCGGTGCACGTCACCGATGCGGGCGGCGGCTTTCAACTGGTGGGTGTCGAGCCCGGTGAGGTTCGCGTGGCCGCCTTCCACCGCGACTTCTCGGGCGAGTTCAGTGATCCCTTCCCGCTGACCGCGGAAGAGCCCGTGACGGACGTCGTGATCGAGCTCGCGCCCGGCGGCTCGATCTGGGGGCGCGTGACGGACCCCGAGGGCAACCCGGTGACGGGAGCGATCGTGGTCGCGGCCTCGCCGGGGCGCATGGGTGGGGGGATGGGGAAGGGCTCTTCCGGCGGCGGCGTGCTCTACCAGGGACTGAGCGACGTCGACGGTTTCTACGAGATGAACCACGTCGGCGGCGGGAGCTACTTCCTCACCGTCACGCGCGGCGACGAAGCGCTCAACCTCGCGTCTTTCATGGCGCACCTCAACCTCGACCTCGTCAACCTGGCCGAGGGGCAACGCCTGCGCCACGACGTCGTCGACACGTCCGCGGGAACCTGCCGCGTGCACGGCTTCGTGTCCTATCGCGGCGAGCTCGTCAGCTCGGGCATGGTGACGGCGATGGCGCAGGGAACGGAGACGTTCCTCGGCTTCGACTTCAAGCTGGCCACGGTCGATCCGGACGGGAGCTACGAGTTCGCGGGTCTGGCGCCGGGCACCTATCAGGTCACGTACTCGAACGACGGGCCGGACGTGCGCATGGAGATCGAGGTGCCGGAGCTCCCCGAGCACCGGCTCGACCTGCTGCTCCCGGACGCGGTGATCGAGGGCCGCGTCGTCGCCGCGGACACGGGCGCTCCCGTGAAGGCGGCGGAAGTGATGCTGACCTCGGCGGATCCGTTCGAGATGGGCGGCTTCCTCGGCAGCATGATCGCCAGCGAGAACCGAACGGAGCGCGACTGGACGGATGCGGAGGGGAGGTTCTCCTTCAACCGTCTCTCGGCGGGACGCTACGAGCTTCGCGCTCGGGGGCAGCGGGTCTTCCGCAGCGGAGAGAGGTCCGTCACGGTCGGAGACGACAGCCGAAGTCTGGGTCCGTCGGAGATGCAGATGATCGAGATTTCGGAGGACGAGGCGATCGACGGTCTCGTGATCATGTTGCCCGTCTCGCTCGCCCTGCGCGGGACCGTGGTCGACTCGGCCGGGAGTCCGGTGGAGGACGCGACCCTGCGCGCCTACGTCGAGGGTGCCGAAGGGCTGCGTCCCTCGAGCACGAACAGCGACGACCTGGGCAGCTTCGAACTGCGCGGGCTCGCGGCCGGGTCGTACCTCGTCGCGGTGTCTCACGAAGACTACGCGGAGGCCCGACCGCTCCCCGTCGAAGTGGGGGCGAACAACCCCCCGGTGACGATCACGCTCACGAAGGGCGTCGAGGTCGAGCTCGTCGTCTACGACGCCCAGGGGGCTCCCGCGGCGGGGGCCGTGGGGAACCTGATCGAGATCGACGGCTCGATCGAGCTCCAGCGGCACCGGGCGGAGGCCGCCTTCGAAGGGCTGTTCTCGGGCGAGGGGGCCTCCGGTCCGGACGGTCGCCTGGCCCTGGGGCGCTTCGCCCCCGGCGAGTACCGGCTCGAGGTCCAACGCGGCCGCGCGCGCGCCGTAGTCGAGCGGGTCGTCCTCGAAGACGAGGGTGCGGTGGAGATCCCCGTGACCCTTCGGTAGAGATGGTCCCCCCATGTTCGTCGCTCTCGCGTTGTCGATCCTGTCCGCCGCGCCCGTCCAGGACGTCTCCGTCCCCGAGGAGCCGCGGTCGCACTTCGCCTACCCGCTCTTCCTCGGGGAGGAGCCTCCGGAGAATCGCGCCCTCCGCCACATCGTGGTCCTCCATCCCGGAGCCGAGGCCCCGGGACGGCCGAAGGTGGAGAGCCTGGAGGAAGCCCTCGCGCTGGCGGGGGAGCTGGCCGAGCGCGTGCGGGCCGGCGAGGACTTCGCGGAGCTCTCGGCGCGCTACTCGGGAGCCCCGACGGCGCTCAAGGGCGGCGTCCTCGGGTCGTTCTCGGCCGACGTCCTGTCGGAGGAGATGAACGCGTTCCTCTTCGGCGCGGAGCTGTGGGAGGTCAGCGAACCGCTGGCGTTGGCGTCGGGGGTGCACGTGCTGCAGCGCATCGACCACCTCGCCGGTTGCCGGCAGATCCTGGTCGCGGGCAAGACGGACGGTGCGCGCGACCGAGTCCGGGAGCTGCTCGCCCGGCTGAAGGAGGGCGCCGACTTCGCCGAGCTCGCGAAGGAGCACTCCGACGACGACTACACGGCGTCGCGCGGAGGGGCGCTCGGGATCTTCGAGCGGAGCGCGTTCGACACGCTCGTCAAGAAGGCCGTCTTCGAGCTCGAAGTCGGGCAGGTCTCCGAGCCGGTCGAGTCGCCGCGCGGCTACCACATCGTGAAGCGCGTGCCGCCCGAGTCCTTGCCGAAGGAGATGATGGATCCGGTCTGGGCGCGCGGGCGCGGCATCCTGATCTCCTACGGCGCGGCTCCGGGGATGGAGCGCTGGATCGAACGCACGGCCCCCGAGGCGTTGGCCCTCGCGGAAGAGCTCCTCGAGCGCATCGAGGGAGGCGAGAACATGGCGAGGCTCGCCGCGCGCTTCGACGACGATCCGACCGGGCGCGAGCGGAAGGGCGACCTGGGCTGGCTGCACCGCCGCAGTCCGGGGATCGACAAGATGTTCACGCCGATCTTCCTCGCGGAGCCGGGGGAGGTGCTTCCCCTGCGCGCCGTCCCTCAGGGCTGGGTGATCCTGCGCAGAGAGCAATAACGGTGACGCGTGTCGGCCTGGTGATCCCCGCGCTCGACGAGGAGCGCGCGTTGCCGCTCGTGTTGGCGGAGCTTCCGAAGGGCGTCGTCGACCGCATCGTCGTCGTCGACAACGGCTCGACGGACGCGACGGCGCGCCTGGCGGCCGAGGGCGGCGCCGAGGTGGTGGAGGAACCGCAGCGCGGCTACGGCAGCGCCTGCCTGCGCGGCCTCGCCGTGCTCTTCGAGGAGGAGGGCCCGAGCGGCCGTCCGCCGCTGGGGGAGGAGGACGTGGTCGTCTTCCTCGACGCGGACCACTCAAGTCGGGG
>JANQME010000109.1 GCA_028280205.1 Longimicrobiales bacterium | reverse complement strand
CCGCCGAAGGGGATCCCGTAGCGGGCCGCCTGCTCCTGGAGGACCTTCGTCTGGCGACCCGACATGGCCCGCCAGTGCTTCTGGGGGATCGAGCCGTAGTAGGTCCAGCGGCGCTGCTCCTCCTGCTCCCGCTCGAACCGCTTGAGGGCCGCCCGCTCCCGCGCCGAGGGCGTCTCGCCGGTCATCGCCTTGCGGTAGGCGCGGGCCGCCAGCTCGCGATCGAGCTTCCCGGAGAGGCCGGCGGTCTCCTGGGTCACCGTGTCACCTTACTTACTCGCGGAATTCGCCCCCTGGGGGACGAATTCTTGGGGAAGCCCCGGCCCCCGAGGGGGACGGGGGCCCGGGAAGGAACCGTTCGCGATGGTCGGCGAGCTTTCGAGTCGACGTGGCTGGACGACGCCGCCACGTCGAGGTAACCCGTGGTCACACCGTGGGAGGAGAACCATGCCCATCGCCCGTGACGACGAGGGCCGCGTGCCACTCGGTTGCGCGTGTCCCCTCTGCGGGGAGCGCGACCGAGACCGGCTGGTCTGGCTGGACGACGAACGCGTCCGCTGCACGATGTGCGGAACCGAGTACGACCCGAACGACGAACGTGCCGCATCCTAGACCTCCTGACGCTCGGCCGGCCGTGCGGTTCGCCGTTCGGCCGGCCGTTCGGTGAATGTCTCCCACCGCCGGACGACGACGTCGCAGTAGAGCGGGTCGACCTCCATCAGGAAGGCCCGCCGCCCCTGTCGCTCGCAGCCGATCAGCGTCGAGCCCGAGCCACCGAAGAGGTCGAGGACGTGTTCGCCGGGACGCGAGGAGTACGTGATGGCCCGCTCGGCGAGTTCGACCGGCTTCTCCGTGAGGTGCACCATCCGCTGCGGGGCGACCTTCCGGACGGCCCACAGGTCGGTCGCGTTCGTGGGCCCGAAGTACGCGTGGCCGGCCCCCCGCCTCCAGCCGTAGAAGGCCAACTCGAACGCCCCCATGAAGTCCTTCCTCGTCAGCACGGGGTGCTGCTTGTCCCACACGATCGCCTGCGAGAGATGCAGGTCGTGTCGCTGCAGGGTCCTTGGGAAGCGGTCCAGGTTCGCGTAGCCACCCCAGACGTAGAACGCGCGGCCGGGGAGCAGCACCCGTGAGAGGTTGCCGAACCAACCGTCGAGCAGCCGCTCGAACTCGTCCTCGGAGGTCGCGTCGTTGGCCAACGGACGGTCCTTGGCGCGGAGACGCTCGTCGGTCCGACCCTCGCCCTCGAACGAGGAAAGACCGGCGGCGATCGCGTTCTTGGAGCGGGGCTCGACCCGCACGTTGTAGGGCGGGTCCGTGTGGACCATGTGGATCTCGGCCGCGGCGTAAACCTAACGGAGTAGTGTTAACGGACGCGCGACACCCGGTTAATTAACGGAGGCGCGACATCGGTTAACAGAGCGCGACTCCAAGCAAGCTGACCAGCCTGCACGGGGCCATGGCCCGTGTCCACTGAGGGGCTCCATCGCGAACCGGCGTGTCGGGAGATCTCCGGCTCGCAGAAGGGTACAAAAACGTTGCACGCCCTCGAAACACGACGTTTCCAGTGGATTCCACCGTGTCCCGACTCCTCCAACCGCTCCTCCTGCTGCTCGGCCGCAGC
>JANQME010000024.1 GCA_028280205.1 Longimicrobiales bacterium | reverse complement strand
GAGCTCGAAGGAGATCGTCCAGGAAGAGACCCCCCAGTTGACGAGCCAGATCCGGGTCGAGAACGCCTATGTCCAGCTCGAAGTTCCCGCGCAGCGACGCGGCGTTGAGGTTGCTCGACCCGATGCGGCTCCAAACCCCGTCCACCACCGCGGTCTTCGCGTGGATCATCGGCCCCTGCCACTCGAAGATGCGTACGCCCGACTCGAGCAGGAATCGATAGCCGCCGCGGGACACGGAGCCGACGATCGGCCAGTTGTTGTGGGCAGGCGTGAGGATTCTCACGTCGACGCCCTGCCGGGCCGCCGCCGCCAGGGCCTCGGCCAGGGGCCGCGGAGTGACGAAGTACGCGTCGGTGATCCAGATCGAGCGGCGGGCACGACTTGCGACCAGATGAGACGTTCGGTAGACCCGCGCGCGTCCCGGCTCTCCCTCGATCAGCCAGACGGGCGTCCCGCCGGCCTCCTCCCGGTCCGGAAGGGTGGCGGCGAGGAAGATCGGATCGGCGATCCGGTTCCAGAACCGCTCGAAGGCGCGAGCCGCGACGAGCGCGGCCGGACCGCGCACCTCCACCCCGGTGTCGCGCCACGGCGCGCTCGTCTCGGAGCCGGCCCACTCCTGCCCGACACACAGCCCGCCGAGGTGTGCGACCTCCCCGTCGACCACCACGAGCTTGCGGTGGTCGCGTTGCATCGCTCCGAACGGCTGCGCGAGCACCTGGCGTGGCGGGTTGAACGCGGCCACGTGCACGCCCGCGTCGCGAAGCGGACGCCAGAACGACGACGGCGTGGCCCAGCACCCCACCCAGTCGTGGATGAGGTGCACCGGCACGCCCTCGCGGGCCTTCGCGACGAGCGCGTCCCGGAAGCGACGTCCGACGCCGTCGTCGCGCACGAGGTAGTTCTCGAAGTAGACGAAGCGCTCGGCGGTCTCGATCGACTCGAGCCACGAGGTGAAGGTCGCCGGCCCGTCGAACTGGAGGGTGAGCTCGTTGCCGGTGATCGTCTCCCCGCCGGTCGCGCGGGTGAGGTCCATCCAGGGGAAGCGCCGTTCCACCTCGTCGCGTGGAGGGGGGCGGAAGACGAGGGAACGGGGGTGCGGCGGCCGTTCGAGGTCGGTCAAGTGGCTCCGGAGCCGAGGCGATCCTGGAATCGGTACGATACCAGCTTGTACGCGAGCTTGGCCACGAGGAAGTCGGGCGCTTCGAAGCCCGGCGTGGGCGCCAGCTCGACGATGTCTGCGGCGACGACCTCCCGTTCGGAGAAGACGCGGCGAAGGAAGCGGAGCGTGGTGTGCCAGTCACCCCCTCCCGGCTCCGGGGTGCCGGTGGACGGCACGAGCGAGGGGTCGAAATAGTCGACGTCGACGGTGAGGTAGACCACCGGACCCAGCGCCTCGAGCGCGCGGTCCATCCACGTGTCGTCCGTCGCCATCTCGTCCGCCCACACGAGCGTCGACCCCGACCGGGCCGATGAAACGTCGACCTCCTCCCGACTCACCCCGCGGACGCCCACGGCGACCACGTCGGCGTCGTCGAGGACGCGGGCCATCGCCGAAGCATGGGAGTGCGGCGTGCCCTCGTAGGCGGTGCGCAGATCGGCGTGCGCGTCCATCTGCAGCACGCTGAGGCGGGCGTCGGGTGTCCGCGCCCCGAGCCGCTCCGCCTGGGACAGGATCGCCGGAGCCGACACCGAGTGCTCGCCCCCGAGCATCAGGACGAAGCGATCCCCGGCCGCCTCGGTGAGTCGGCCGTAGGCGCGACGCAGCTCCGCCATCGCCTCCGCCGGCCCGGCCCGCGTGAGCTCGAGCGCGGGAAGCGTGTGGATCCCGAGCACCTCGGCCGGCTCGCAACCGAGCTCCCGGTCGTACAGCTCCACATACCGGGACGCGTCGAGGATCGCCCGGGGACCCCGCCGCGTGCCGCCCCCGAACGAGGTCGTCGCCTCGTAGGGGACGGGAAGGACGACGGCGTCGGCGCGCCCGAAGGCGTCCGGCTCTGGGTCGAGGCCCAGGAAGGTCCGCGGCGGCTCCCAGGGAAGGTCCTCGAGCCCGGCGGGCCGGTGCGGCGCGGTCACGTCCCGGGCCGGTCGGTCAGATGATCTCGATCGGGCAGATGAGGCCTTCCGTGGTCAGCTCCACCCCCGCGTCCTGGCACGCCTTGCAGAGGCCGTAGATCTCCAGCCGGCGCCGGATCGGGATGAAGCCGGTCTCGGAGCGCACGCGGCTCTCGATCTGGTACAGCTCGGGGCTCTCGAAGCGAGTCACGGTCCCGCACTCCACGCAGATCAGATGCTCGCTCACCGAGTGGCCCGAAAGGCGATTCTCGTAGCGCTTGAAGCCCTCGCCGAAGTCGTGCTCCTCCACGAGGCGGCTCCGTACGAGGAGATCGAGCGTCCGGTAGATCGTCGCCTTGCCGATGCGCTCGCCGCGCTCTCGCAGCGCCCGCTCGATGTCGTCCACCGAGAGGTGCTCCTCAGAGTCGAAGACGACCTCGGCGACGGACGATCGCTGTTGTGTGACCGGCAGGCCACGATCGCGGAGGTAGCGACCGAAGAGACGGAGCGTCGGAGACGAGCCCTGCTCGTGTCCGGCGGACCGGGCGCTCAAGACTCCACCTCCTCGATCGCGCCTGCGTGCACCGCGCCCGCCTCAACGGCACCGACCGGCGCCTCGCGGGCCTCCAGGAACACCGGGTCGGACTCCTCCAAGAGGGCCTCGAAGCGCACGGGGTCCCCGTCGATTCCCACCTCGCGGGGTGCTCCGGCCCCTTCGCCCGAGCGCCGGACCACGCCGGACATGACGGGCGGAAACCGATCCGGCTCCGCCTCTCCGACGCGGGTGAGGGCCGGCTCGATCGAGACACCCCGCCCCGTCTGCTCCGCCGTGTACGCCGCCGTCACGACCTCCCTCCGGTCGTGATCGGGCTGGTAGAGGCTCACTGCGACGAGCCCCGTCTCCCGCCGCCCCCGCCGCGTGGGGGGGAAGATCCACAGGCGGTCGATGCGCTCGGAGCCGAGCGCGTCCCGAAGCCGGATCAGCGTCCTGGGCAGGGCTTCGGGAACGCCCGGATCCGCGTTCGTCCACTTCGCAGGCCCACTCATCCGGTCTCCTCCTTCGTCCGGGCCACCGCGGCGCGCGTCGCCTCGAGGACCCGCGCCACCGCCTCATCCATCGGGCCGGGCACGACCGCGCCGGACGCGCGGACGTGTCCGCCCCCTCCGAAGGTACGCGCCAGAGTGTTCACGTCGACCGGTCCGTTGGAGCGGAAGGAGATCTTGACCTCTCCGGAGGTGATCGACCGGAAGAGCAGCCCCACCTTCGTACCCTCGATCGAGCGGGGGATGTCGACGAGGCCTTCGAGGTCCTCGGGCCCCGCCTCGAGGTCGTCGTAGGCGCTCTGCGGGATCACCATCCACGACACACCCGTCTCCGTGTCTCGCTCCAGCGTGTCGAGCGCGTGGCGAAGCAGCCGGTACTTCCGGATCGGCGAGGATCCGTAGACCCGCTCGTGCATCGCCTGCGGCTTGGCGCCGCGGGCCACCACCTCGGCGGCGACGAGGTGGCACTGCGCCGTGGTATTGTCGAAGCGGAAGCCGCCGGTGTCGGTGAGGATCGCGGCGTACACCCCGTGAGCCACGGCGTCCGGCCACGGCCCGTTCGACGAATGCACCAGGTCGAAGACGAGCTCGCCGGTGGCGCACGCTCCCGAATCGCGGAGCGACGTGCCCCCGATCGCGTGGTCACCCGTGGGATGGTGATCGACGACCAGGACCGGCAGATCCCGGATCATGTCCCACACCCGACCCACGCGCGGCACCTCACCGGTGTCGAGCACCACCGCCAGATCCGCGGAGTCGCACAGATCGCGCGCCCGGGCGGAGCCGACCGGCACGATCCACTCCTCGTCCTCGACGAGGAAGCGGAAGGCGTCCGGAAACGGCGTCGGATTCACGATCCATGCTTCCGTTCCATGGGCCCGCAGCCAGGAAGCGAGCGCCGCCTCGGAGCCAGCCCCGTCCCCGTCCGCGTTCAGGTGGGTCGTGAGGACCGTCCGTCGAGCCGCCAACAGCACGTTCCTGGCCTCGGTGACGGCCGCCACTCGATGCGCGGGCGTCCGATAGCTCAAGGCGGTTCCTAAGCCCTGGGGTGAATGAGGCACCCGGCCGCGCCGGGCGCGCGAAAGCTACCGAGCCCCGGGGGCAACCGCTACCGACCGGGGGCCGCCGGGAGCTTCTTGCGCACCTTCGCCCAGGTGGAGGCGAGGTGGACGCTCCGCGGTGCTTCGACGCCTCCGAGCACCGAATGAGCGAGCGCGGCGCGCAGGGCGTCCGGGCGGTTCGCGTGCCGGGGCAGACGGACGAACGCGTTGCCGACCTCGCGCACGGTGTGCGCGTCCGACCCGGCACCGCGCAGCCTGCCGAGCCGATCGGCGAGCGAGCGGGCGCGGTCGTTGAGGACGTGGGAGTGGAGCCGGGCGTTGAAGACCTCGACGACGTCGCAGAGCCCCCCGAGCCGCTCGGCATGCACCCCACCGCCGCCCTTTCCGCCAGCGTACGGGTGCGGGAGGTACGGAATCCCGCCCTGCTCCCGGATCCGTTCGATCGTCTCTTCGGCCGGCGTGCCGCGCGGGATCTCCTCGGACAGGTAGAGCCCGATCACGTCGATCCCTTCGCCGGTCCTGACCTCCTCGCCCGGGATGATGCGCTCCGGGTGCTTCTCGGCCATGAGCAGCGCCACCTCGATCCGGTCGTGGTCGGTGATCGCGATGCGGTCGTACCCGAGTGCCAGCGCGGCTTCGAGCACGGTTTCCGGGTCGGAAAGGCAATCCCGGGAGCCCCAGGTATGCAGGTGCAGATCGACCCGCATCTCGGCGGTGAGCCCGACGGCGTCGCGCAGCGCCGCGAGGACCCGGTCCGCCTCGGTCTCGAGTGCGGTCAGGTCGCCGTCGTTGTCGATGACGTAGTCGGACCCGGCCCGCTTCCCGGTCGCGCCCATCTGGGCCGCCACGATCCGGCGCGCCTCCCCCTCGTCCAGCCCGCGTTGCTCGACCATCCGGCCCACGCGGAGCGCTTCGGGCGCGTCGACCAAGACGACCGCATCGAAGTCGTCCTGGCGGCCCGTCTCGAAGAGGAGCGGGATCTCGGAGACCACGAGCTCGGCGCCCTCCGCGCGCCGCTCCGCGAGCCAGACGTCGCGAAGACGCCAGACCTCCGGGTGCACGATCGACTCGAGACGGACGCGTCGCGCGTCGTCGCGGAAGACGACGTCACGCAGGCGGGAGCGGTCGATCGTGCCGTCGGCCGCGAGCACCTCTTCGCCGAAGGCGTCGACGACGGCGGCGTGGCCGGGCGTGCCCGGAAGGGGCGCGCTCCGGGCCAGCTCGTCCGCGCTCACTACCGGGACGCCCGCCCCGGCCCAGCGGGCGGCGACCGCCGACTTCCCGGCCGCGACGTTTCCGGTCAGCGCTACGGAGCGCACACGCCCTCCCCGGGCGAGCGTCGACTCACGAGCCGCGCCCCGCCCACCACGTCACCGCGTCGAACACGTAGATGATGGCCACGTACTTCCCCAGCAGTCCCAGAAGGCTGAAGGCGAACGCCTTGCGCGCGCTGTACTGCACGATCCCGGCCACGAGGAGCATGTTGGGCGAGGAGAGCGGGAAGAGGTTGAAGAGGAGGATCGCCCACCCGCCCCAGCGCTCGATCCGGGCGCGGAAGCTCTCGTAGCGCTTCTCGCCGATGACCCCGTCGATGACGCGGTCGCTGAAGACGCGCCCGACGCCGTAGTCGATCGCCTGCGCGAGGAGCGCCGTGCCGACGGCGAGGCCCACGAGAAGCCAGCCGGCGTGCCCCTCGGCCTGATAGACCGGGATGAGCGCCTCGACCGGCATGAGGAGGAAGAAGAGGTAGCCGGCGAAGTGGATCACCCCGAAGGAGAGGAGCCCCGGCGTCTGTCCGGCGTAGATCTGCCGACCGAGCGTCGAGGAGACGAAGGCGATCGCGACGAGAGCGGTGAGCAGCACCACGAGGGCCCGTCCGCGCATCATCGGCCGCGTGCGGTGAGGACCTCGAAGTCGTCCTCGGTGCCGCGCACCCGGTCCGGCCCGAGGGACACGATCGCCACCGAGTCGCCGCGTACCTCGAGCTGGTACGTCGAGCTCCAGGGGTCACGCCCCACGTCCTCGCCGACGTAGCGGAAGTCCAGCCACGGAAGCCAATCCGGCCCGGTCGCGAGCGAGCCGGTCAGCCGCTCGTGCTCGACCACGTTGCGGCCGATCTGCTCCATCTCCTCCTGCGCGCTCCAGGAGAGGACGGGGACCACGACCGGCGCTCCCACGTCGATCAGGATCGCCCGCGTCTCGGGGAAGTAGGACCAGACCACGAGCGCGAGCATCAGCAGAAGGAGGAGCCGACTCAACGACGGTCCCGCCGCATCAGCGCCCGCATCCGGGTGG
>JANQME010000441.1 GCA_028280205.1 Longimicrobiales bacterium | reverse complement strand
GATGACGCCGCGGCCCGCCCCGGTCCGCGATCGGGCCCGCTGCTCGTGGCCGTCTCGGGCGGCCTCGACTCGTGCGTGCTCCTGCACGCCGCCCGCTTCGGGCCTGGGGGCGACGCGGGGGTGGTGGCCGCCCACTTCGACCACGCGATGAGGGCCGGGTCGGCGGGCGACGCAGCCTGGGTCGCCGGCGTGTGTCGTGCCTGGAGCGTTCCGCTTCACGCCGTGCGCGCGGAAGAGCCTCCGGCGTCGGAGGACGAAGCCCGTGCGGTGCGCTACGCGTTCCTCATCGACGCCTCCGAGCGGCTCGGCGCGCGCGCGATCGCGACCGCCCATCACGCCGACGACCAGGCCGAGACGGTCCTCTTCCGGATCCTCCGTGGGACGGGCGTCCGGGGTCTCACCGGCATCCCTGCGAGCCGGGCGCCGGGCATCGTGCGGCCGTTCCTCGGGGTGTGGCGGGAGGAGCTTCTCGGCTACGCGCGAGCCGCCGGGCTCCGCTGGCGCGACGACCCTACGAACGACGAGCTCGGGCCGGCCCGCAACGTACTTCGGCACGTGGTCCTGCCCGTGGTCGAGCGGAACGTCGCGCCCGGCGCACGGCGGGCGCTCGTCCGGTTGGCCTCCCTCGCGGAGCAGGAGGAGACGGCGTGGGGGGAGGCCGTGCAATGCCTTCTCCGGGTCTGCGACGCGACCGACGATTCGCTGGCGTTCGATGCGGTCGCCTCGATGGGTGCCCCGCTTCGAGCTCGGGTGCTCCGGGTCATGAGCGAGCGGAACGGCGCTCGCCTCGACCGTGCGACCACCGATCGGGCGGTCCACTTCGCCGCGTCGGGCCGCAGCGGCACGGGCATCGAGCTCGGGGGAGGCGTCGAGCTGAGAAGGGAGCTCGATCGCCTGGTCTGGGTCCACGTCGGAAGGCGCGCGTGCGAACGCGAAGAAGGGCACGCCGACGCCGAGCTCGTCGTCCGCGATCCCGGTCCGGGGCAGGGGTGGGTCCGACTGGGTGGCCGGGTCCGGTCGGTCCGCTGGTGGCCCGGCCCGGCCGCTGTCGCTCCGTCCGCCGAGACCGATGCGACGACCGCGGTCGACCGCCCACTCGAGGACCCCGAGAGCGGTGTCCGCTGGGAACGGACGCACTTCCGCCTCGCGCAGCTCCGCTTCCCGCTCCGGGTCCGTGCGCGCCGCCCCGGCGATCGGATCCGTCGCAGCGCCGGTTCGACGAAGGTCGGCAAGCTGATGCTGGAGGCCCGCGTGCCGGCGCACGAACGGGACGCCGTCCCCGTCGTCGTCGACGCCGACGACGGAGTCGTCTGGGTGACCGGTATCGAGGTGGACCGCGCCCGCACGAGCGAGCGGCCGGGGCGGGATACGATGATGCTGGAGATCGAGAGATGAGCCCGGAAGCCGCGCCGTCGCCGGGCACGTCCGCCCCGCACGAGGTCGTCTTCACGGAGGAGCAGATCCGAAGCCGCGTCGGTGCGCTCGCGGCGGAGATATCCGACGCGTTCGGGCCCGAGGACCGCCTGCTCCTCGTGGGACTCCTGAAGGGCTCCTTCCTCTTTCTGGCCGATCTGGCACGAAACCTGACGGTCCCGGTACACGTCGACTTCATGATCGCTTCGAGCTACGGCGCGGGGCGCGAATCGAGTGGTGAGGTGCGCATCCGTCACGACCTCGAAACGGACGTGTCGGGGCGGGCCGTGCTGCTCGTGGAGGACATCGTGGACTCCGGAGCCACGCTCGAGACCATCGTACCGCTGCTCCGAAAGCGTGGCGCGCGACGGGTGGACGTGTGCACCCTGCTCCACAAGCGTCTTCCCGGGGCGGACGTCGAGGTACGCTGGGTGGGCTTCGATGCACCCAATTCGTTCCTCGTGGGGTATGGACTCGATCTCGCCGAGGACTTCCGTCATCTGCCCTACATCGCGAGCGTTTAACGACGGCCGTATCGTCAGGCTCGACCCGCTACGCACGACAGAATGGCAAAAGACCCGATCAAGCCGGATCCGAACCAGCGGATGGGGAAGATCTCGAAGAACGCCGCGTTCTTCGCGCTCCTCGCCCTGGCTGCGATGTTCGCGGTCCAGAGCTTTCGAGCGCAGGACGGCGCGCCGGCCCGGATCACGTACTCGCAGTTCATCGAGTACCTCGATCAGGGCGCGGTCCACAAGGTGGTCTTCCGCGATCGCGCGGTGGAGGGCGAATTCCGCACCCCGGTGATCATCGAGGGCGAGGAGTTCGTCGAGTTCGAGAGCATGACGCCCGGCGACGTGGGGGATGCCCTTCTCACGCGTCTCTCGGCGGAAGGCGTCATCGTGGACGCCGAGCAGCCGGAGGCGGGCTGGGGCACGTTCCTCCTCACGGCGCTACCGTGGCTGCTCTTCATCGCCTTCTGGATCTGGATCTTCCGGACCATGCAGGGCGGGGGGAACCGCGCCTTCCAGTTCGGACGGTCGAAGGCCAAGCTGATCTCGCCGGACACGCCGAAGGTGACGTTCGCCGACGTGGCCGGAGCCGACGAGGCGAAGGAGGAGCTCCACGAGATCATCGAGTTCCTCAAGGATCCGGCGAAGTTCTCGCGTCTGGGTGGACGGCTGCCGAAGGGCGTGCTCCTGGTCGGACCGCCGGGAACCGGAAAGACGCTCCTCGCGCGCGCCGTGGCGGGTGAGGCCGGCCGCCCCTTCTTCCAGATGTCCGGATCGGACTTCGTGGAGATGTTCGTCGGAGTCGGCGCCTCGCGCGTCCGCGACCTCTTCGAGCAGGGCAAGGCGCACGCGCCCTGCATCATCTTCGTCGACGAGATCGACGCGGTCGGGCGCCACCGGGGCGCGGGTCTGGGTGGCGGACACGACGAGCGCGAGCAGACGCTCAACGCGCTCCTCGTGGAGATGGACGGCTTCGAGTCGAACGAGGGCGTCATTCTGCTCGCGGCGACGAACCGCCCCGACGTCCTCGATCCGGCGCTGCTGCGTCCGGGCCGCTTCGACCGGCAGGTCGTCGTCGACGCCCCGGACGTGAAGGGCCGTGAGGGCATCCTGCGCGTGCACGCGAAGAAGCTCCCCCTCGCCGACAACGTCGACCTGTCGCTGATCGCGCGAGGAACGCCCGGGATGAGCGGGGCGGACCTCGCGAACATCTGCAACGAGGCGGCCCTTCTCGCCGCGCGACGGGACGGCGATCGCGTCTCGATGGAGGACTTCGAGCAGGCCAAGGACAAGGTGATGCTCGGGACCGAGCGGCGCAGCCTCGTGCTCACCGAAAACGAGCGGAAGCTCACCGCGTACCATGAGGCCGGTCACGCCGTGCTCGGGCTCAAGATCCCCGGGCTCGATCCCGTGCACAAGGTCACGATCGTGCCGCGCGGCCGCGCGCTGGGGATCACGGCCAGCCTCCCGGAAGAGGACCGCCACTCGTATACGAAAGAGTGGATGGAGGGACAGCTCGCCATGCTCTTCGGCGGACGCGTGGCCGAGGAGATGGTCTTCGGGGCCGACGACGTCACCACCGGCGCCGGCAACGACATCGAGCGCGCGACCTCGATGGCGCGGCGGATGGTCACCTCCTTCGGCATGAGCGAGGTCATCGGGCTCGTCGCCGTGGCGGACAACGAGCAGGAGGTCTTCCTCGGACGTGAGATCGTCCAGCGTCGCACGGTCTCGGAGCACACGCAGCGCATCGTGGATCAGGAGGTGAAGCGCATCCTCGACGAAGCGCACCAGCGTGCCCACGAAGTGCTCGAAGCGCACCGCGACCTCCTCGAGTCGATCGCGCTTGCGCTCCTCGAGCGGGAAACGCTCGACCGCGACGACATCGAGACGCTGGAGCGCGGCGATCCGCTCCCGCCGGTCGAGGAGCCCGACGGGCCTCCGCCGAGTCTGGAGACGCCCCACAAGGCGCCGCCGACGGGGAAGGCGCCGCGCCCCTTCGGACTCGGAGGAGACGGGCCACTGCCGGACCCGGCTCCCGGCTACGTGTCCCTGGACTCCGGAGACGCGCTGCCCTGACGGCTTTGCGCCGATCCCGGAGCAGGGTACAAAGTGGTATTGTAGGCCGGTGCGCGGCCGGCGAGCGGGGGCGTGGCCGCCGCCCGTTCGTCCCCCCGGAGCGGTGCGGAGCGTAAGACGTTGGATGGGATCCTGGAGCAGCTCCAGTTCTTGAGGCCGGGCTGGACCGACCTGGTCGAGATCCTGATCGTCGCGTTCCTGCTCTATCGCCTCCTGCTGGTCCTGCAGCGCACCCGTGCGATGCAGATCATGCTGGGCGTCGTTCTCCTGGCGTTCCTCTACGGCCTCTCCCGGCTCCTCGACCTCATCCTCATCCGCACGCTCCTGGAGACCGCCTTTCAGTACGGGGCGATTGCGGCGCTGGTGGTCTTCCAGCCCGAGCTGCGTGCCGCGCTGGCGCGGCTCGGACAGAGCCGGATGGTCCGGGCGTTCGGACGCATGGAGGGGAGCCGCGTCGCGGACGAGATCGTCGAGGCGGTCGAGCGGCTCGCCCGCACCCGTCACGGGGCGATCATCGCGATCGAGCAGGAGATGGGGCTCGAGGAGTATTCGGAGACAGGCTCGGTCGTGGACGCGCGTGTCACCACGGAGATCCTCACGACGATCTTCACTCCGTACTCTCCGTTGCACGACGGCGCCGTGCTCGTCTCGGGCGACCAGATCCGGACCGCCGGGGCGATCCTCCCGCTCACCCAGTCGTCCGTGAAGGACCGTTCGCTCGGGACCCGACACCGTGCCGCGCTCGGACTGAGCGAGGAGACCGACGCGATCGTAATCGTCGTCAGCGAGGAGACGGCTCAGGTCTCCGTGGCGATCGGTGGACGGTTGCAGAGGGATGTCTCCGCCGAGCGGCTGCGCGCCGTCCTCGAGGGTGCCACGCCCGCCCGGGATCCCGCGCTGGTCTCCGGCGCGCCCGTCATGAGCACCTCCTGAGGCCGCTCGGAGCCGGCCCCGGCCGTTGCGGGGTCGCGTTGACACTCCCGCGAACGGCTCCCTAGATTGCCGCGTCTTTCGGGACAGGACGGATTCGTGCGCTCGGGCGCCGTGTCCTGTTCCCGCAGCAGCGCACCAGAAGCGAGGACTTCGTGGGTTCCCAGTATCGTCTCCTGACCCTGTTCGCAGACGGCGGATTCATGATGTATCCGCTCGTCCTGTGCTCGATGATCGCCCTCGGCGTGATCATCGCGAAGGCCTTCACGCTCCACATCGCGCACCGCGGCACCCATCAGGTGCTCACGGATGTGGAGGAGCGCGCCCGGTCCGGAGACATCGACGGTGCTATCGAAGTCGCCCGCGAGACGCCCGGGCCCGCCGCCGCGATCCTGCTGGCCGGCCTGCGCCGCATTCAGGGCAAGCGGCTCAATGCGGGGGAGCTGGAGAGCGCCGTGGCGACGACCGGAACGATCGAGCTGGGCTTCCTGGAGCGCGGACTCGTGATCCTCGCGACGATCGCGAACATCGCCCCGCTCATGGGCTTCCTGGGCACGGTGGTGGGGATGATCTTCGCCTTCGCCGCGATCGAGGCGGCGGGGAACGTGGATCCCGCCCTCGTCGCGGGCGGCATCAAGGTGGCGCTCCTGACGACGGCGTCGGGTCTCGTCATCGCTGTACCGGTCAACATCGGCTACAACTTCTTCGTGACCCGCATCGACCAGTTGATCGTCGACATGGAGCAGGGGGCGCAGAAGATCCTCAACCTGGCGTGGGATCTCGAGAAGGACGGTCAGATCGAGATCATCAAGAATGAGGACACGCGCTGGCCCGTCGCGGAGATCCAGGCCGCTCGGGGCGAGTCGGGCACCACGGCGACGCCCGCCTCGCCGGTCGGCGAGCCCGTGGACGAGACGGAGGCGGAGTGAGGAGTTCCGGAACCCCGCCGGCGCGGATCCGGTAAATTGAGAGTACAGGACCAAAAGGGCTGAACGAGCATGCTGAACAGCAAGAAGAGCAAGGTCAGCGACGAGATTCCCACTTCGTCCATGGCCGACATCGCGTTCCTCCTGCTGATCTTCTTCCTGGTCACGACGACGTTTCCGAAGGACAAGGGACTTTCCGTCGTGCTGCCCGAGCCGGGCGAGGAAGCGGAGGTCAGTCAGAAGAACATTCTCCACCTGATCGTTCAGCCGAGCGGCATCGTCGACGTCAAGCGCGGCGAGAGCCAGCAGGTTCAGCAGATGCGCCCGCGCGAGATCGAGGGACTCTGGCGTCAGGAGGTTTCGGCCAACCCGAACCTGATCGCGGCGGTAAAGACGCATCCGGATGCGTCGTACAAGCACATGATGGACGTGCTCGACGCGCTGCACTCCGCCAACGCCGAGCGTATCTCCCTTCAGGTGCTGGAGGACTGAGCCGTGGGCATGAGAGGTGGAGGTTTCAAGAAGAGCTCGGAGGCGTCGGACGAAATTCCGTCGTCGTCTCTCGCCGACATTGCGTTCCTTCTGCTGATCTTCTTCATGGTCACGACGGTCTTCCAGGCCGATCGCGACCGTCCGATCGAGTGGCCCGAAGCCGAGGCCGCCGAGAAGATCGATGAGAAGCAGAAGAACATTCTCAATATCTGGATGGAACGGGACGGACGGGTCTTCATCAACGATCAGCCGTATCCGATGCCGGACGTGTCGCAGGTCGTGGCGCCGCTGTATGCCGCATCCGACCGGGCGCTCGTCATTTCCATCCGGGGTGACCGCGAGGTACCGTATCTGTATCTGGATCTGCTCCAGAAGGAGCTGACCGAGGCGGGTGTGGTCCGCGTGGTCTTCGCAGCTCAGCTCGAACAGAGCATGCAAAGGGAGAGACGATGACAGCAGAAGCCGTTCCCGCGGCACTCCAGGAGACGGCCAACGACCGCCTCAAGCAGTCGTTCAGTTCTTGGTTCTGGGGTTCGATGATCGCCGCGACGTTGATGCACGGTGGTACGTTCGCGTTCTGGCCCGAGCTCACGGCCGAAGACTTCTCGTTCGAGTCGGAGGAGATCGCCGCGATCGAGCTCCCGCCCGAGATCGAGATTCCGCCGCCGCCTCAGGCGATCTCTCGCCCGGCGACTCCGGTGATGGCGACCGCCGACATCGACGAGGACATCACCATCGCGCCGACGACGTTCGAGGAGAACCCGGTCGAGGATCTGCCGCCGCCGCCCGAGGAGGCGGGGTCGGACCTCTCCTCCGCGCCGACGTTCACGCCGTTCACGGTCGCTCCGGGCATCCAGAACCGTCAGGAGGTGGTCCGTGCGATGGAGCGGGAGTACCCGCCGCTTCTGCGGGACGCCGGCATCGGCGGAACGGTGCGCGTCTTCTTCTTCATCGACGAGGCCGGCGTGGTTCAGGACTTCCGGATCGATCAGAGCTCGGGGCACAAGGCCCTCGACGACGCGGCGCTTGCGGTCGCGGACGTCTACCGTTTCTCGCCCGCACTCAACCGGGACAAGAAGGTTCCGGTGTGGGTGTCGTTCCCGATTACCTTCCAGGTACGCTAGACCACGGAGCCTGAAAGGATCCCGAGGGACCCCGCCGGAGCTCCGGCGGGGTCCCTCTTTTGTTTTCTGCTGCCCCCGAGACATGACCCAGACGCTCCCGGGAACGTACCACGACCGACTCGCACGGACGCTTCCGGCCGTCCGGGACCGCATCGAGCGGGCGGCCGAGGCTTCCGGGCGCGGTCTGGGCGACGTGCGCCTCGTGGCGGTCACCAAGGCCCACCCTCGGGAAGCCGTCGAGGCGGCCCTCGCCGCCGGGATCACCGACCTCGGCGAGAACAGAGTCGACGAGTTGGAGGGCAAGGTCGAGCACTTCGGCTCGGAAGGCGTCCGCTGGCACATGATCGGGCACGTCCAGAGCCGCAAGGCCGCGCGGGTGGTCGAGGTGGCCGGAATGATCCACTCGGTGCACTCGCTCAAGCTCGCCGGGAGGCTCTCGCGGGCGGCGGAGGAAAACGAACGGGTGGTGCGCGTGCTCGCCCAGGTGAACACTTCCGGTGAGGAGTCGAAGAGCGGGTTCGTGCCCGAGTCGGCTCCGGAGGAGATTCACGAGATCTCCGAGCTGCCCGGCCTGCGCGTGGAGGGACTCATGACGATGGCACCCTTCGTCGAGGACGAGGCGGTTCTCACCGATGCCTTCGCGGTGCTCCGCAGGTTGTCGGAGCGCCTCCGTGCCGCGACCGAGGAGGTGGGCCCGGAGCTCTCGATGGGGATGACGAACGACCTGGAGATCGCGATCCGCGAAGGCAGTACGATGGTGCGGATCGGGACCGCTCTCTTCGGCGAACGAGGTACCTGATGATCGACCTGACTCCGCTCGACGTCCGCAACAAGCGCGGCGACTTCAAGAAGCTCATGCGGGGCTACGATCCCCACGAGGTCGACGTCTTCCTCGAACTCGCCGCCGACCGCCTGGAAGAGGTCGTCCGCGAGAACCTCCAGCTTCGCGAGCGCACGCAGACGCTTCAGGACCAGGTGGATGCGCAGGCCGGTCGCGAGCAGGCGGTGCAGAACGCGCTCGTCACCGCTCAGGAGCTGCGCGCCGACATCCAGGCGCAGTCGCAGAGGGAGGCGGAGCACGTCATGCGCGAGGCCGACGCCGAAGCCCGGCGCGTCATCGCCGAGGCCGAGGCCGAGGCCCGCCGCCTCCTGGCCGAAGCCGAGGCCGAGGTGCGCGATCGGCTCCGAGGCATCGAGCGACAGCTCGACCAGGGCCAGACCGTGCTCGCCGACCTGGAGCGGCGACGGGTCCGCTTCCTCAAGGAGTTCCGGAGCCTGCTCGAGCGGGAGTTCGACGTGGTCAATGTCGAGGAGGGCCGCGCTCCGTTCGAGAAGCGCGAGATCGACCTGGACCTGGGCCGACGTCCCTCGTCCGGCTCCGGCTCCGGCAGCGCGGAGCCCGATGCGCCCACGGTCGAGGGGATCACGCCGGAAGCGGGTGACGCGGTCTCGCCCGACCGCGATCCGTCCGATCCGGCGAGCGAGGCGGAAGGGGATGCCGCGGGCTCACCGGCACCGGAGGTGTCCGAGACGGGTTCGGCCTCTGTTTCGGACGAGACGGGAACTTCGACGGACGCTCCGGCCGCTGCCTCGCCAGGGACCGCCACCGCCGCCGCGGAGGCCGCGATCGAGGAGGACGTCGAGGCCGAAGCCTTGGCCCCGTCCGAGGCACCGGTGGACGTCACCGCCCTGGAGCCGGACGCGCCGTCCGCACCCGAACCGGACGGATCGGGCGCCGCCGAGCCCGGGACTTCGGACGACGGCCCGAGCACCCTGGAGTTGGAGCTCATGGCCGGGGCTGCCAGCGCCCGGGAGGTGCAGGGCGATGGCGTAGTGGGTCGGGGCTTCCCCGAGGTCCCCGACCTCGAAACGCTCCTCGCGGAAGCGGGGGTCGAGGAGGTCGAGCCCTCCGAGGAGTCCGAGGAGGAGGACATCCAGCCGCCGCCCGCGCCGGGTGGCGCCCGGGACAACGTTCTCCTCTTCGATCCGAACGACCCCGACCACTTCCGCTGATCCGCGTCGCGCGACGTCGAACCGACCGATCCCGAGCCCCCCTGCGATGACCACGGACCTGATCGAGCGGATGGATGCGGCCGTCGCCGCCGTCCGCACTCATTCGGCGCTGGAGCCGGAGGTCGCGATCATCCTGGGGACCGGCCTCGGCGCGCTCGTCGACATGATCGAGACGGAGGCGACCGTCCCGTACGGCGAAATCCCCGACTTCCCCGAGCCGACCGTCGAGACGCACTCGGGTCGGCTCGTTCTGGGGCGACTGGGCGGAACCCCGGTCGTGGCCATGCAGGGGCGCTTCCACCGCTACGAAGGATACACGCTCCAGGAGGTCACCTTCCCGATCCGCGTCCTGAAGGCGCTCGGAGCGGAGACGCTCGTCGTGTCGAACGTGTCGGGCGGCATGAACCCCCTTTGGGCGGTCGGCGAGCTCGTGCTCATCGACGACCACATCAATCTGCTGGGCGACAGCCCGCTCGTCGGGCCGAATGTCGATGAGCTCGGACCCCGCTTCCCCGACATGTCCGAGCCGTACGACCGGGGTCTGCAGGAGATGGCGCGCGCGGCCGCGCTCGACCTCGGTCTGCGGCTCAACCGGGGCGTCTACGTGGCGGTGCCCGGGCCTCAGCTCGAGACACGCGCGGAGTACCGGATGCTGCGGACGCTGGGGGCCGACGTCGTGGGCATGTCCACGGTGCCTGAGGTGATCGTCGCGCGCCACATGGACATGCGCGTGCTCGGGCTCTCCATCATCACGGATTCTTGCCTGCCGGATGCGCTCGAGCCGGTGAGCGTCGAACGAATTATCGAGGCGGCCGCCGCCGCCGAGCCTCACCTGACCCGGTTGATCGAACGGGTGGTGTCGCAGATCTGACCGGACATCGCCCCTACGCGGGCGGCCCGCTCCACCCGAACGACCCGATTCCGCACTCCGTCCATGAGCTACCCCGAACTCCCCGACTCTCCGCTCCGCATCGAGGAGGAGACCCTCGAGCGCTGGCGCGACGAGGATCTCTTCCGCCGCACGCTGGACGCCAACCGTGACGGCGAGCGCTTCGTCTTCTACGAGGGACCGCCGACGGCCAACGGACGTCCCGGCCTGCACCACATTCTCTCGCGCACCATCAAGGATCTCGTCTGCCGCCATCGCGCCATGCTGGGTCACGACGTCACCCGCATCGCCGGGTGGGACACGCACGGTCTGCCCGTCGAGATCGAGGCGGAGAAAAAGCTCGGCATCAGCGGCAAGCCCGAGATCGAGGCGTTCGGGATCGCCGAGTTCAACCAGGTGTGCAAGGACTCGGTGTTCACGTACAAGGAGGAATGGCAGGAGCTTTCCGAGCGGATCGGTTACTGGCTCGAGTACTGGCGGCCGTACGTGACCTTCCACACGCCCTACATCGAGTCGGTGTGGTGGATCCTGAAGTCGATTGCCGAGCGCGGACTGCTCTACCGTGGCCACAAGAGCGTCCCGTACTGCCCGCGCTGCGGGACCCCGCTCTCCTCGCACGAGGTGGCGCAGGGCTACCGCGACGTCTTCGACCCGTCGCTCACCTTCGTGGCGGAGGTCGTCGACGAGAACGGCGCCCCGGACCCGGGCGGCCGTGCGATCCTCGCGTGGACCACGACGCCCTGGACGGTGCCGTCCAACACGGGCCTCGCCGTCCACCCCGACCTCGACTACGTCGAGGTGGCGCGCGACGATCGACGGTACGTGGTGGCGGCTGCGCGGGCCGAGGCGATCTTCGGCGAGGAGCGAGAGGTGGTGGGTACCCTGAAAGGCTCCGAGATGGTGGGGTGGCGTTATCGCCGGCCCCTCGAGCTCGTGGCCGAGCCGGAAGAGCGCGGTGGCGGGTGGACCGTGGTGGCCGAGGACTTCGTGAGCGCCGATGACGGGACGGGTATCGTGCACATGGCGCCCGCCTTCGGCGCGGACGACTACGCTGCCGGGCAGCGCCACGACCTCCCGATGCTCAACCCCATCGACGCGGCGGGGAAGTTCACGGAGGACGTCGAGCTCGTCGGGGGCCTCTTCGTGAAGGACGCCGACCCGGTTCTCGTCGAGGCGCTACGCGAGCGCGGACTGCTCTTCGACATCGGGAGGGTGGAGCACAGCTACCCGCACTGCTGGCGCTGCGACTCCCCGCTCCTGTACGTGGCGATCGACTCGTGGTTTGCGGCCACCTCGACGCTCAAGGACGAGTTGCTCGCCAACAACGATCAGATCGCGTGGCACCCTCCCGAGGTGGGGGAGAAGCGCTTCGGCGAGTGGTTGCGGGGCAACGTGGACTGGGCGCTGTCGCGCGACCGCTACTGGGGGACGCCGCTGCCTGTGTGGGTGTGCGACGAAGACCCCGACCAGGTGCAGTGGATCGGCTCGCTGGCCGAGCTCGAGGAGGCGGCCGGTCCGCTCCCCGACGACTTCGATCCGCACCGGCCGTACATCGACGAGGTGACGTGGTCGTGTGCGGCGTGCGGCGGCACGATGCGCCGGACGCCCGAGGTGATCGACGTCTGGTTCGACTCGGGCGCGATGCCCTACGCGCAGTGGCACTACCCGTTCGAGAACGAAGAGGCGTTCGAGGCGCACTTCCCCGCAGACTTCATCTGCGAGGGCCTCGACCAGACGCGGGGCTGGTTCTACTCGCTGTTGGCCATCTCGACGATGCTGGGCCGCGGCCCTTCGTTCCGGAACTGCCTGGTCAACGACCTCGTGCTCGACGCCGAAGGCCGCAAGATGTCGAAGTCTCGCGGCAACGTCGTGAACCCGTGGGACGCGATCGCCGAACACGGCGCAGACGCGGTGCGCTGGTACTTCATCACGTCGTCGAACCCGTGGCTGCCGAAGCGTTACGACCCCGACGGGGTGAGGGAGTCGGCGCGCAAGTTCTTCGACACCCTCTTCAACACCTATCGCTTCTTCGCGCTCTACGCCTCGGTCGAGTCATGGGCGCCGACCGGCGCAGACCCCGCACCGGTCGAGCGTCCGCTCCTGGACCGCTGGCTGCTGGCCCGTCTCGATTCGGTGATCGAAGAGGTCGGCGCGGAGCTGGATGCCTACCAGCTCACGCGTGCCTACCGGGCGCTCGGGGACTTCGTCGTCGAGGATCTCTCGAACTGGTACGTGCGGCGCAGCCGAGCGCGCTTCTGGAACTCCGGCGACGCGGACGACCAGCGGGCCGCCTTCCGCACGCTGCACGACGCGCTGCGCCGGGTCTCGCTCATGCTCGCCCCATGCTCGCCGTTCGCGGCCGACTGGCTCCACCGCGCGCTCACGGGGACGAGCGTGCACCTCGAGCGCTTCCCCACGCAGGAAGCGGAGGCACGTGAGGCGGCCGCCGCTCTGCGCTCGGGCGAGCCTCGTCTCGAGAACGACATGGAGGCGGTGCGGGCGCTCGTGTCGCTCGGTCGCGCGGCCCGCGAGGAGGTGCAGATCCGGGTGCGCCAGCCGCTGCGCGGCGCGCGCGCGGTGATTCCGGGCGGACGCACGCTCTCGGACGAGATGCTCGACGTCGTGCGCGACGAGCTCAACGTGAAGGAGATCGGCTTCCTCTCCTCGGTCGACGGCATCGTCACGCTCACGGGCAAGCCGAACTATCGGGCGCTCGGGCAGCGCTTCGGCAAGCGCACCAACGACGCGGCGAACGCGATCCGCGCGCTCGACCAGCAGGCGCTCTCCGCCTTCCAGACCGGCGCCGAGATCCGGATCGAGGTGAACGGCGAGTCGCACGCGGTCGAGCCGGCCGACGTCGAGGTGATCCAGGAGGCGGCCGGTGACCTCGTCGTGAAGGGCGAAGGGGCGTACACGGTGGCGCTCGACGCCGTGCTCGACGACGAGCTGCGCGCCGAGGGTGTCGCGCGTGAGCTCGTGAACCGTATCCAGCGGCTGCGCCGCGACGCCGGACTCGAGATCACCGACCGGATCGAGCTCCAGCTCGCCGGCCCGGACGACATCCGGGCCGCCGCCGTGGCGCACGAAGCCTTCATCGGGGGCGAAACGCTGGCGTCGAGCGTTGCGGTTGCCGATGCCGTCTCCGACGACGACTTCCCACACGTGCGTGAGGTGGACGTGGACGGAATACCGGCGTGGATCGGGCTGCGTCCGGCGGCGGAGTGAGTCGGAGCGAGTGCCACGAGCTGACGGTCGAGCCGCAGGGCGCGGACCGGCTCGACCGCTTCGTCGCCGATCGCCTGGAGCTGTCACGGACGCGGGTCCAGCGGCTCGTGGCGGACGGGCGGGTCACGGTCGATGGCCGGCGGGCGCGGAAGTCCGAGACGCTCGAACCCGGCTCGGTCGTGCTCGTGGAGGTGCCGGCGCCCGAGCCCGTCGAGCTCGAGCCCGAGGACATCCCGCTCCACATCGTCTACGAAGACGAGGCGATCCTGATCGTGGACAAGCCGGCCGGGATGGTCGTCCACCCGGCGCCCGGCCACCGCACGGGGACGCTCGTCCACGCCCTTCTGTGGCACGCGCCGGAGCTGTCCGGTGTCGGCGGCCGCCAGCGCCCGGGGATCGTGCACCGGCTCGACCGCGACACCTCCGGGCTCCTGGTCGTGGCCAAGACCGACACCGCCCACCGGACGCTGGCCGATGCGCTGCGCCGGCGACGCGTGCGGCGCTTCTACCTGGCCGCGACGTGGGGCCACCTGGCCGAGTCGCCGGTCACGATCGACGCTCCGATCGGGCGCGATCCCTCGGACCGCAAGCGCATGGCGGTCGTGGAGGACGGGCGCTCCGCCACGACCCGGGTCGAGGTCCGCGAGCAGTGGGCGCGGGCCGAGCTTCTCGACGTGGCGCTGCGGACGGGCCGGACGCACCAGATCCGGGTACACCTGGCCCACCTCGGGCATCCCGTCATCGGCGACGCCGCGTACGGAGCGGGGTGGGAGCGGGGTCTCGGCGGTCCGACCCGGCGCTGGGTCGGACAGCTCGCGCGGCTCGTCCCTCGCCAGTTCCTCCACGCTGCAGAGCTCGCTTTCGCCCATCCGGAGACCGGGCAGGCGCTGCACTTCCGCTCCCCGCTTCCCGAGGATCTGGCCCGGGCCGCCGAGTGGGCACGCGCGCATCCGTGAGAATCCGGGCCGGCCGGTCACATCGCCACACCGCCCTTTTGTTCTCGACTCCGGAGGCCGATACTTAGCGGCTCCGCGGGCGCCGCGAGAGGGCCGCCCGGACGTCGCACGTCGCGCCACATCGATGCCCGATCTCGATCCGAAACTGACGTTCGATTCGTTCGTCGTGGGCCCGTCCAACCGCCTGGCGACGGCGGCGGCCCGGCGCGCCGCGGAGAGCCCGGGCAAGAGCTACAACCCGCTCTTCCTCTACTCCGCCCCGGGGCTCGGAAAGACGCACATCCTCACGGCGATCGCGCATCGGGCCGGGGACGCCGACGGGTCGCTGCATGCGGAGTACATGGCGCTCGAGCAGTACCTCGAGAAGCTGGAGGGCACGCTCAAGGCCGGAGCCGGTGACGGCACCGTGTACGGAGACGTCGACATCCTGCTTCTCGACGATGTCCAGTTCCTGACCGGCCAGCCCGAGGCGCAGGAGATGCTCCTGCGCACGCTCGATCAGCTCAACCGCCGGGGCGGCCAGATCGTGCTGGCGAGCGACCGGCCTCCGGCCGACATCAACGAGCTCGACGCCCGGCTCCTCTCCCGCTTCTCGGGCGGCCTCATCGTGGATCTGGGTGTTCCGCAGTACGAGACCCGCGTCGCGATCATCCGCAAGAAGGCCCAGGAGCGCGGACAGGAGCTCACCGAAGGGGTGGCCGAGGCCGTCGCCCGCGCCCCGTTCAAGAACGTCCGCGAGCTGGGGGGCGTGCTCAACAAGATCTTCGCGACGCAGGATCTCGAGGAGCGGCAGGTGATGGTCGACGAGGTGGCCGGTCTCCTCCGCGACCAGGACAAGGCCGCCTCGCTCAGCTCGAGCTCCAACGAGTTCGGTTCCTTCCTCAGCGACCTCACCAGCTCGGTTGCCGAGGTCGTCGAGCAGAAGGAGGAGCCGTGGCGCAAGGCCGTCCGCGAGGCAATCGAGAGCGCGGACCGGCAGGGCCTCTCCACGCTCCGGCTCGAGACGCTGCGCGATGCGAAGAGCGAGCCGAAGGGGTGGCACGAGACCATCGAGCGCTTCAAGGCGGATGTGCAGCGCCTGTACGACATCGACAAAGAGCTCGACCGGCTGGGGAATCCGTGGCCGGAAGCTGCTCAAGGCGTGCTGGAGGACCCGGACCGGCTGGAGGAGGCCGAGGCCCTCCTGACGTCGGTGCGCGAGCGCCAACGTCCCTTCCCGAAGCTGGCGGACGGGCCGCAGCTCCACGACCTGGACGGCTTCGAGGACATGGTCCTCAAGGCGGCCGCCCAGGTCGTCGGGTCGGAGAAGCCGGAGTACAACCCGCTCTTCGTGTGGAGTCCCGAGGAAGCGGTGGCGCGTACGTTACTCGGTGCCGTGGGTCGCTCGTACGTCGAGGCTTACCCGGAGCTCCGCGTCGCCGTGGCGTCCGTGTCGGACTTCGCGGCGGACTTCATCCGCGCGCTGGGGGAAGGGGTCGCCGGAGCTTGGCGGGAGCGGTGGTGGACGGTGGATCTCCTGCTCGTGCACGGGATCCAGGGTCTGGTCGAGACGGAGCGCGCTCAGGACGAGTTCTTCCACCTCTTCGAGGCACTGCGGCGGCGTGGGGCCCGCATGATGTTCTCCGCCGATCGGGGTCCCGCCTCGATCGTGGAGATCGACGAGCGACTCCGCTCGCGCTTCGAGGGCGGTTTGGTCCTGGAGCTGAAGGCAGGCGTCTCCGGTCCGTTCGAGCTCGAGGAGCCGGTGGCCGCTGCGGTTTCGGAGGGCAAGGAGTCCGTCTTCGTGCCTTTGCTCG
>JANQME010000410.1 GCA_028280205.1 Longimicrobiales bacterium | reverse complement strand
GCACCGATCCGGCGGGGCCCACGACGGCTCCGGCGAGCAGCGAGACGTCCCCACTCCCGCACCCGATGTCCAGGACGCGCATCTCGGGCCCGACGCCGGCGGCGCGCAGCGTCCGCTCGGTCGGGGCGCGGTACAGCGCTCCCTGGAGGTCGAGCCTGCGCAGCTCCCGCTCCGAGTGTCCGAGCAGGTAACGAGGATCCTGTGTCACCGACGGCTCCGATCGTCGAGACCGAGGTTCACAGCTCGAGCTCCCACGTCTGGGCGAGGTGGTCCTTTCCCCATGCACGGCCGGGCTTCTCCTCCGCGAGTCGGAAGCCTTCGGCCTCGTAGAGGCGTCGGGCGGCATCGAGGCTCGCGACGGTGAAGAGGATCATGCGGTGGTACCCGACGTGTCGCGCCTGGCCGACGCACTCCGAGACCAGCCGGGCGCCGATCCCCAGGCCCCGCGCCCACGGCTCCACGAAGAGCAGCCGGAGCTGACCGACCCCCTCGGAGTGTTTCACCAGCGCGACCGCGCCGGCCCGTCGTCCGTCGACCTCGGCGATCCAGCTCCGCTCGAGCGCGGGGTCGTACCCCTCCAGGAAGTCGCGCGCGATGCCGGTGACCATCGCCTCGAACGTGTCGTCCCAGCCGTGCGACAAACGGTAGAGGACCGCGTGGCGCTCGATGATCCAGCCGAAGTCGCCGGTGCGGTGGCCCCGGTACGTCACCTGCGGCGAACGATCCGGGTCGAGCGCGTCCTCGATCGTTCTCATCGCCTCCACCACTCGCCGTCGCGCCTCGGGATCCGCGTCGGAGAGGAGGGCCTCGATGCGGCGTCGGGATCCGCTCGCGAGCGTCTCGTACTCGGCGCGCCCGGTCTCCGTGAGCGCCAGCACGACGCGACGTCCGTCGGCCGCCGAGCGAGAGCGATGGACGAGCCCGCCACGTTCCAGTCGCTTGAGCACACGGCTCACGTAGCCCGGGTCCAGGTCGAGCTGGTCGGCGACATCGCCGGGGCTGAGCGTCTCGGCCTGGGCCAGCTCGTACAGGACGCGCGCCTCGGTGAGCGAGTACTCGCTGTCGAGGATGCCTTCGTCCAGCACACCGATCCGTCGCGTATAGAAGCGACTGAAGTGCCGGACGGCCTCCACCTGACGCGCAGCCTCGTTCATGCGTGCCAGAATACACTCATATGCTTGCCTGGAGCAATTAGCTTGCCGACGCCGACCGTTATCGGATGTCGAGGGCGGTCAGGCGAGCGAGGTGCGGGCCGAGTCGCGCGAGGAAGTCCGGGTAGGCCCTGGCTGCAGCCGGAGACCAGAGGAGCTCCGAAAGCGCGAGCATCCGGGGCAGCCCGACGGCCTCCACCTCCTCCCGGGAGTCGGACGTCTCGGCCCGAACGCCATCCTGCGCGCCGATGATCCGGGCCGCGTCGCGCTCGCGAAGCTGGCGGGGCACCGGCTCGAAGCCGTACACCGACTCGATTGGCTCGGCCCCCGGATCTCCGGCGGGGCGGCTCACGATCACGTCGTGTCCCATCCGGCTCGCGCGGATTACGTCGGCCATCCCGAGCCGGGACACGACGACCGTCTCGTCCGAGACGCCCGGGCCGAATTCGGCCCCCAACGCCGCCTCCCACCCGGCCATGCGGCGGCCCTGCTCCGCGAGGGCCCGCTCGATGCGCCGCATGAGCCAGCCGTGCACGTGATCGATGTCGCTCAGGCCCTCCCGCACCACGAGTGCCCGGACGAAATCGCTCTCGTCCCAGCGCTCTGTCGGGACCTCGTCACCGCCCGTGTGCACGAGCCTCCCCGGGAAGAGCTCCGCCACCTCGACGAGCACCGCCTCCAGGAAGGCGAAGGCCTCCTCGGTCGGGCAGAGGACGGCCGCCGAGGCACGCGCGGTGTCGGCGAGCCCTGGGGGCCCCCGACCACAGGTGAGCTCGGGGTATGCGGCGAGCGCCGCGGTCATGCGACCCGGCATCGCGATCTGCGGAACGACGGTGATGTAGCGCCCGGCCGCGTCCGTCACGACCTCACGGATCTCCTCCTTGGTGTACGCACCCCCGCGCGCCAGCCCGCCCACCTCGCTCAGGCGCGGGTAAGCCTCGATCGGCACGCGCCACCCCTCGTCGCCCGCGAGCTG
>JANQME010000403.1 GCA_028280205.1 Longimicrobiales bacterium | reverse complement strand
CGAGACGAGGCCCTGGGCGTGGTCGATCCAGACGACGTTGCCGAAGCCGCGCATGACACCCGCGAAGCGGACGGCCCCGTTCGCCATCGCATGCACTGGCGTCCCAGGCGGCACGCGGAGGTCGACGCCGCGGTGCACGTCGGGGCGCCAGCCGAGGAAGCGGACTCCGAAGCCCGACGTGAGCGGCGCGTCCACCGGCCATCGTGGCAGGTGACACCCGCCGCAGCCGAGCACGAGGACGAAGGCGGCGGTCCGAGCCGCCCGCACGAGCAACGCGGCGTTCGGCTCCGCCCTCACGTCGGGACGTCCTCCGGAAGGACGGCCAACCCCGCATCGAGGACGATGACGTCGACCGGCTCCCCCGCTTCGACGGAGGGTCGATCGGGACGCACCATCGCCAGCCCGTCGGCCTGGGCCAGCCCGCTCACCAGACCGGAGATCTGGGGTCCGGTGAGCCGGGCGGTGAGGACGCCGTCCTCGACCCTGAGGCGCACCCGCAAAAAGTAGGTCAGCTCCGCAGGCGTGTCGAAGCGCTCCCCCGCGGTGCACGGAAGCCGGCGCCGACGCACCCGCCGATGGCCGGCGAGACGCAGGATGAAGGGCCGCACGAAGAGCTCGAAGGTGACGAAGGCGGACGACGGATTGCCCGGCAGTCCGAAGACCGCCTGGCGGCCGGTCTCGCGGGGAAGCCACCCGAACGAGATCGGAGAGCCGGGCCGCATGCGCACGCGCCAGAAGTCGAGCTCGAACGCGAGCTCGTCGAGCACACGCTTCACGAGGTCGGCCTCCCCCATCGAGGCCCCCCCCACGGTGACCAGCACGTCCGCGTCCGCGGCGGCGGCGATCTTCGAGCGCAGAGACGCTTCGTCGTCGGTTGCGATGCCGAGCGGGACCGGCTCGGCGCCGATCGCCCGGACCATCGCGCCGAGCATCGGTCCGTTGGACTCGGGCACGCCGCGCCCCGCCCGGACGTCGTCGTACCGCTCGGCCGTCCGCAGCTCGTCGCCGGTCGACAGGATGGCGACGCGGGGACGTCGGTGCACCGAGATCGTCGACCGTCCTGCGGCGGCGAGGACGCCGATCGCGCCCGGTGTGACGGCCCGCCCGGCGCCCAGGAGCGTCGTGCCGGCGCGCATGTCCTGTCCGGCCGGTCGGATGTGACGGCCCCGGTCACGGTCCGAAAGAACGCGCACGGTGCCGGCGACGGCCTCGCGGTCGGTGTCCTCGACCCGGATCACGGTGTCGGCGCCCAAGGGGATCGGCGCGCCCGTCATGATCCGGATCGCCTGCCCCGGCGGAAGCTCGAGCTCGGGGTCGCCCCCCGCATGCACGACGTCGGCGACCGTGAGGTCGACCGGGCGCTGCGGCGAGGCCTCGGCTACGTCCTCGCCCCGCACCGCGTAGCCATCCATCGCACTGTTGTCCCACGGAGGGAGTGTCGCCTGCGCCACGACATCCTCGGCGAGTGCCCGCAGCTCCGCTTCGGCCAGCGGGACGGACTCTGTGGGCAGTGGCGCGGCGGCCGCGAGCGTCCGAGCGAAGGCTTCCCCGACGTCGAGCCAGTCCGCTTCGCGCGTTTCGAAGCGCGCCGACGGCCCGGCGCTCATCGCGTCCGACTCACCAGCGGTAGAGCAGCGCGAGGGTGAACGCCGTGCCCCACTCCCACTCCCCGTCGCTGACGAAGTCGAAGCCGAAGTCCGGATTCGCGTAGGCGGGAGGGGTGTCGATCTTCCAGAGGGAGAAGACCCCGTCTCCGCGGAGGGTGAAGCGGCGCGAGACGTGCCACCGGACGCCCCCGGACATCGTACCGAAGAAGCTCGTGCCGAAGTCGAAGCGGCGGTCGGGCTCCAGCGAGAGGTCGAGCTCGGACTCGGGCGACGCGTCGATCGCGATCCCCCCACCGAAGTCGAGGAACGGTGCGAGTCCATGCCACGCCCTTCGCCCGGTGGCCGTGAGCTTCAGGCGAGCCTCGATCGTGGTGATGCGAGAGGAAGCCTGTCCGACGACGCGCTCGCCCTCCGCGCGACCCGGGTCGACGACGTTGCGCTCGCCGTCGACGAGCTGCATCACACCTTCGAAGGAGAGGGGTCCGGAGAGCTCGATCCCGTATCGGATCCCGTAGACGGTGCCACCGCCGGGTCCATAGTCGAAACGGCCGGTTCCGGCGTCCATGATCCCGACGAACACACCCAGCTCCTGGCGCTCCTCCAGGTAGCTGTAGGGCGAGGGTATGGACTGTGCATCTGCCGGAACCGGGAGGCAAAGCAGGGCGGCGAGGGCGCCGCACGCGGTCGCGTGAAGGGGACGGAGAGAGGGAATCGGGATGCTCCGGACCGGAGAGTCACAGTGATTGACGCCCTTGGGCGTCTCGGGCAAATTCTTGTTGTACCACGGGTTGCGGCGCCTCGGCCGCACATTCTACC
>JANQME010000326.1 GCA_028280205.1 Longimicrobiales bacterium | reverse complement strand
TCGTGGCGACGAGAAGCACCTTGTTCGAGGAGACCTTGATGAGCTCGATCTTCTCCAGGATCGCGTCTTCGAGTCCGGGCGCCACCGCGACGCCCAGCTCGCTCGACAGGATGCTGAGCGCCCGCGTCGCATGTAGGATCAGTCGCTCGACCGCCGAGCTGCCCACGACTTCGAGCTCGCGTTCGAGGTCCGCGCGCTCCCGCGCAGAGGGCGCCGCGGGCTCCATGAGGCGATCCACGAAGAAGCGGTACGCCAAGTCCGTCGGGACGCGACCGGCCGAGGTGTGGGGATGGAAGAGGTAGCCCTTCTCCTCCAGGTCGCTCATGGTGTTGCGCACGGTGGCCGCCGAGACCCCGAGGTCGAAGGACCGGGAAACGGTGCGGCTTCCTGCCGGCTCGGCCGTATCGACGTAGGTGCGCACGACGGCCTCGAGGACCTGACGTTCCCGGTCCGTGAGGTCGGTTCCGACCGTGTCGCGTCGATCGAGTGCGGTCATGAACGAAGATCGAAAGCGCCGTCGCGGGCGTCCAGTTCGACGGCCAGCGTGTCGAGCGTCAGCCAGCCGGCCGGCGTGAGGCGCACCCGCTCCGCCTCCACCCGGGCCAGCCCGTCGTCGGCCCACCGCCGGACCAGCAACTCGGCGGAGGATCCGGGGGCGGGCGCGGGGATCCCGTCCGAGGTCCGCAGCCCGAGCCAGATCCGCTCGAGACGGCGCGCCTCGTCGTCGACCGTCTCCCGCTCGGCTTCGGGCGAGTGCCCGGCCGCCAAGCGCGACCTGTACGTCTCCCAGTCCCGCTCGTTCCAGCGGCGAACCGGGGGAGCGTACCCGTGCGCTCCGTTGCCCAGTCCGAGGTACGGCGCGCCGGACCAGTAGACCGCGTTGTGGCGGGCGCGAAAGCCCGGGCGCGCGAAGCTCGACACCTCGTAGTGCTCGTAGCCGGCAGTGGTGAGCACCTCCGAAGCGCGCAGGAACTCGCGAGCGTACCGGTCCTCGTCCACCGCCGGCTCGCGGCCGTCCCGGACGGCGCGTCCCAGCGCGGTCCGGGGCTCCACCGTCAGGCCGTAGAGGCTCACGTGCGGCACGTCGAGCGCGACGACCCGCTCGAGGTCGTCCTCCCACGATCGGCCGAGGCGTGCCGGGAGGCCGAAGATCAGATCGACGCTCACGTCCTCGATCCCCGACGCGCGAGCAGCGTCGAGCGCTCGCAGAGGGCCGTCGGGGCCGTGGAGTCGGCCCATCCAGCGCAGCGAAGGTTCGTGGAACGTCTGAAGCCCCAGGCTGAGCCGGTTCACGCCGGCCCGGCTCCAAGCAGCGGACACGACCGCGTCCAGACTCTCCGGGTTGGCCTCGGCGGTCCACTCGACTCCGGCCGGGACGCCCACCCCCTCCGCTTCGAGCAGCTCGACGAGCCCGGTCATGGCCGACGCCCCCAGAAGCGAGGGCGTCCCGCCGCCGACGTAGAGCGTGTCCAGCGACGAGGGGAGCGTGAAGAGCCCCTCGCGGACGACGAACGCCAGCTCCGCGGCAATCGCCTCGAGCCACGCGTCCACGTCGCCGGTGCGTCGAACCGTCACCGCGAAGTCACAGTACACGCACCGACGCGCGCAGAAGGGCGCGTGCACATACACCGACCCGACCTGCGCCGGCGAGACGATCACGCCACGCCCCGGAAGCGCAGCCCCGGAAGCCGCCGAACCTCGCCGTGCAGCTCGAGCGTGGTCAACACGGCCAGCGCCGTCTGCACCGGAAGGCCGAGGCGACCGGCGAGCTCGTCCACCGAGGCGGCTTCGAGGCGGACGGCCGCGAGGACGCGCTTCTCGATCGGGTCGTGCGGATCCGACGCCGCGGCGGGGCGTCGGGGCGCGGCGGAGCCGGAGTCGCTCGCGTCGGCGACCCATGGGGGCGGTCCGACCTCGCACTCGTCCAGGCCGTCCTCCCGGCTCCGGGCCTGCACCTCGCGCACGAAGGCGTCGATCGACACGAGCGGCCGCGCACCGTCGACGAGGAGCCGGTTCGAGCCTGCGCACGTCCTCCGGTCGATGGGGCCGGGTACGGCCCAGACGTCACGCCCGAGGTCGAGCGCGTGATCGACGGTGATGAGGGCTCCGCTGCGCGCCCCGGCCTCGACGACCACGACGGTCGAAGCGAGCGCGGCGAGGATCCGGTTGCGCCGGGGGAAGTGGTGCGGCGCCGCCCGCGTGCCGGGCAGGAACTCGCTCACGAGGAGGCCGCTGCGCGCGATCTCGGTGAAGAGCGCACGATGGGCGGCCGGGTACGCCACGTCGGCACCGGTGCCGAGGACGGCGAGCGTCGGTCCGCCCGCCCCGAGCGCCCCGCGGTGAGCGGCGCCGTCCACGCCCAGCGCGAGCCCGCTCGTGACGACGATCCCCGCTCCGGCCAGTGCCGCGCCGAGCCGCTCGGCCACGTCGCGCCCGGAGCCCGTGGCGCGGCGCGCGCCGACGACCGTGACACCCGGGCGGTCCAGCAGCCGCCGGTCCCCCCTCAGGAAGAGCACCGGTGGGGGGTCGGACAGGTGACGCAGCCCGGCGGGGTATCCGGGCCGACTCCAGGTGGTCGCGTGGATCCCCCGCGCCCGGGCCTCGTCCAGACGATGTCGCACGAGCTGCCGCAGGCTCGCGTCCCGCCGCGCCCGCTCCGCCTCGTCGCCCGCGACCGCGGCGAACGCGCGGGTGTCGGCCACGAGCGCGTGCGCGGCCGTCCCGAACCGTCGCACCAGCGATCGCACCGTCGCGGGCCCGACCCCCGGCAGGGCGTCCAGGAGAAGGAGGTCGTGCGCCTCCCTGTCGATCAGGTCGGCGGCGTCCACCACGCGTCTTCTTCCGCCGCGCCCTCTTCCTCGCGGGCCAGCCTGCGGCTCGTCTCCCAGAGCCGCTCGAGCAGCTCCGGCAGACCTCTCCGCGACACGGACGAGAGGCCGAAGACCCCGAGCGCGCCCTCCGCCTCGAGCTCGGGCATCTCCTCGTCGGGCCCCAGGAGGTCGGTCTTGCTCAGCCCGACGAAGAAGGGCGTGGCCGCGAGGTCCCGGGAGTACGCCTCGAGCTCGGTACGTAGCCGCTCGTACTCCGCCCGGACGTCCTCGACGTCCACGGGGATGAGCAAGAGCAGGACCCGTGTCCGCTCGATGTGACGCAGGAACTGGTGGCCGAGCCCCTTCCCCTCGTGCGCGCCTTCGACGATGCCCGGGATGTCGGCCAGCACGAAGGTACGGAAGTCGGAGAGCTGGACGACCCCGAGATTCGGCTCGAGCGTCGTGAAGGGGTACGCGGCGACCTTCGGGCGGGCGGCCGTGACGGTCGCCAGGAGCGTGGACTTCCCCGCGTTCGGCTCGCCCACGAGCCCGACGTCCGCGATCAGCTTCAGCTCCAGGCGGACGCGGATCTCCTCCCCTTCCTCACCCGGCTCCCAGCGCCTCGGCGCCTGGTTCGTAGCCGTGACGAAGCGCGCGTTGCCGCGTCCTCCCCGCCCGCCGCGCGCCACCACG
>JANQME010000320.1 GCA_028280205.1 Longimicrobiales bacterium | reverse complement strand
GACCCTGGTAGGGCGTGCACTCGACCTCGTCGGGGCGGATCTCGGCGTCATGATCCGCATCTCGGACGTCGAGGTCGTCGAGGAGGATGTCGATCGTCGGGTCCGCGAAGCCGTCGTGCAGCGCAGTGTCCGCCAGGGTGCACGCCGAACGGCGGTGCAGGACACTGTGGAGTACACGACGCTCGAGGGCGCGCTCACCTACTGGGTGGAGGCGGAGGTCGTCCTCGTGGATACCGACGGTCGCGAGGTGAACCGCTTCAGCGCCTCGTCCCGGCAGAGCGGACCCTTCGCGCGCGGGGAGTACGCCGGTGATCCGGCCGAGCTCCGCCTCGACGAGTCGCAGGCCCGCTTCTTCGACCCCTCCGTGATCGCCCGGCAGATGGCCGAAATCGAGGAGATCCTCCTGGAAGAGCTCGCGGCGGCCGTCGCTACGGGGACGTACGACCAGGTTCTTGCCGGCATCTCCTAGGGAAGTCGCGCGGGGCTCCGTTCCTGTGCAGAGCTTTCCCAACACCTGGACGCGGCGCGGCGCGCCCGTCGCGTCGCTCGTCCTCGCGGGCGCCGTCGGAGCCGCGGCCGTCGCCCTCGTCGACCTCTCGCCCCGGGTCGAGGGGGAGTTCTTCTTCGCGGACGACGACCCGCAGATGCAGGCGAGTCGCGAGGTGGCGGACCGCTTCCCGTCGGGGAGTCAGATCGTGCTGCGCGCGGAGGACCTCGCGGGCGATCGTGCCGCATACCGCGCGCGGATCGCCGCGCTGACACGCGATCTGCTCGTCGTGCCCGGCGTCGATGCCGTCTACAGCCTCGCCACGAACGACCCCGGGCGGAGCCCGCTCTACGCCCGGATCCTGAACACGCCGGACGACGGTGCCTCGAATCTGATCGTCGTCGTCGACGAGACCGATCCGGAAGTCCTGCTCCCGCGCGTCGAGGCGACGGTGCAGCCCCATGCGGACGAGGCGCTGGACGTGGTGATCTCCGGGGTCCCCGCGATCGTCGAGCAGATCCGCCGCAGCCTCTACCGCGATCTCGTCGTCTTCAGCGGGGCGGCCGCCGCGGTCTTCGCGCTCATCGTCGGCGTGGTCTATCGGGACGTTGCGATCGTGGTCGGGACGCTCGCCACCTGCCTCACGTCGGTCGGGACGACGCTGCTCGTGGTCCGGGTCCTCGGTGTGGGGATCGGGCTCCTCACCGCGAATCTGGTGACGATCGTCTTCGTGCTCACCCTCTCGCACGTCGTGTTCCTCACGGCCAACTGGCGGCGGGCCGCCCGTGAGCCCGGAGACGACGAGACGTTCCGCGCGCGGGCGGTGCTGTCCGCCGTATGCGACACGTGGGAGGGCTCGTTCTGGAGCATGGCGACGACGCTCCTCGGCTTCGCCTCCCTCCTCGTGGCGACGGCGCGGCCGCTGCGCGAGCTCGGCATCGCAGGAGGAGTGGGAGCGCTCGTCGCGCTCGGGATCGCGTACCTCGTGTACCCGACCTTCCTGGGCACGTGGGCTCGGCGGCCGGCCCCGGTCCCCGCCCCGCCGGTGTCCGGTCGACTGGGTGGCACGATGTGGGTGCTTTCGGTCGCCGCCTTCGTCGTGATCGGGGCGGGCACGGGCGTGCCCCGGCTCGACACCGACCCGGGCCTCCTCTCCTACTTCTCCGAGGGCTCCGATCTGCACGACGGGCTCTCCCGGATCGACCGCGACGGCGGCAGCAGCACGCTCGATCTGGTCGTCCGCGACCCGGCCGGGGCGCCCATCTCTTCGGCCGACGTCTTTCCCCGGCTCGAGCACCTGCAGGCCTCGCTCGAGGCCGACTCGGTCGTCGGCGTCGTGCTCTCACCGGTGGTGCTCATCGAGCACGCGCGCACCGTGCCCTTCGCCGGCCTCCTGTCCGTGGGGATGCTCCTCGACATCGCGATGTCGGACGCCCTCGACGGGGTCGGACTCGGCTTCGTCCGCCCTGACCGGACGGAGGGACGCTTCTCGCTGCGCATGCGCGAGACGGTCGGCGCGGACCGCGAGGCGGTTATGGAGCGGCTTCGCCGGCGGGTGAGAGAGGCGGGACTCGAGCCGGTCGTGGTCGCCGGCCTGTACGACCTGCAGGCGCGGCTCGGTCGGCTGATCGCTTCGAGCCTCCGGATCGGGATCGGCGGCCTGCTGCTCCTCTTCCTCGGCGTCGCGCTGGTGGTCGGGCGCTCGTTGCGGGCTGCGGGTACCCTGTGGGTGTGCCTCGCCGGCATCCCGGTCGTCATCCTCGGTGCCTTCGGCCACCTCGGCATCGCGATGGACATCATCACCTCGCCGGCGGCGAACATCGCGCTCGCCGTGGGGGCGGACTCGATGATCCACCTGGTGGTCCGGATGCGGCGCCTCGTCTCGAGTGCGGCCCCGACCCCGTGGGCTTCCGCCGTGGCCCAGATGGCGCCGGCCATCCTCGGTGCCACGGGCATCGTGTGCGCCGGGTTCGGGATCTTCGTGCTCTCGTCCTTCCCGCCGACCCAGCGCTTCGGAGTGGCGATCATCCTCGGGACGGCGACGGCGGCGTTGATGGCGCTCGTGGTCCTGCCACGGCTGGCTTGCCTCGGCTCGACCGATTCGGGAAAGTTGTCGGCCGCCGCGGGCTGAGCCCGGGTCCGAACCCTCCCTCACGCTGCGTCCATGGCGACAAGCCTTCCCCCCACCCGCGGCCTCACCGCCGAGCGCACCGGACTCGAGCGGCGGCTCGGCCTCCTCGGCCTCGCGGCAACCGGCATCTGCTCGATGCTCGGCGCGGCGATCAACATCGTCCCCTTCATGCTCCAGAGGAGCGTGCCGGGGATCGGCCCGTACGTGCTGCCCGCCTACCTCTTCGCGGTCGTCCCGGCGCTCCTGGCGGCGATGGCGTACGCGTCGCTGTCGTCGGCGATGCCCCGGGCGGGCGGAAGCTACGTCTTCGCCAGCCGGGGGCTCAGCCCGTATCTCGGCTTCGTCGCGAGCTTCTCGCAGTGGTTCGGGCTCTCCGTCGCGATCGGCGTCGTATCGTACGTCATGATCCCCTTCATCCGGGACGTCTTCGTCGCCGTCGGGTGGGACGAGGTCGGCGCGGTGCTCGATCTCGGCCCGGTGCGGGTCGGGCTGGCGCTGGCCTTTCTCTGGGCCTCGGTCCTGCTGAACATGCGCGGCGTGAAGAATGTGGAGCGAATCCTCGTTCCACTCATGTTCCTCATGTTCGCGCTCGGGGCGGTCGTGATCGTGGCCGGCCTCTTCTTCGATCGAGCCGACTTCGCGGCGGGTCTGATGGCACGCGAAGGGGTCGCGCCACCCGCGGCGGACGCCGAGTTCGGCTGGGGACGCTTCCTGGCCGCCTCCGCGATCCTCTTCTCGAGCTTCATCGGCTTCGACTCGATCGCCCAGGCGGGCGGGGAGGCGAAGGACCCGGGCCGCACCCTCCCGCTCGCGATCGGGATCGCGGTCGGCACGGTCGGGACCTTCTACATGCTGTTCACCTGGTCGGTGTATCACATCGTGCCGTGGGAGTTCATCGCCGAGCGCGCGCAGAGCCAGGACCTGACGGCGCCCGGCCTCCTGGGCTACGTGCTGGAGCCTCAGTGGACGGTGCTGATCCTCGCGGGTGCCGCCATCGCGCTCGTCAACGACCTGCCCGCGATGCTGCTGGCCGTGTCGAGGCTCATGTTCGCGTGGGCCGAGGATGGCGTCTTCCCCCGCGGGGTCGCCCGGGTGCATCCGACCTGGCACACGCCCACCGTGGCACTCGCTGCCAGCGGCCTCATGGCGACCGCCTCGATCCTGGGGAGCCACTTCGCCGGCGACTTCTTCCTGGGCGTGGACATCCTGGTGACGTCGATGCTCGTGAACTTCGGCGTCATGTGCCTGACCGTGCTCGCGCTCCCGACCCGGAATCCGGCGATCGCGG
>JANQME010000034.1 GCA_028280205.1 Longimicrobiales bacterium | reverse complement strand
GTTGGGCAGCGCCAGGCGGACCGCGACCGCACCGTCGGCGTCGAAGCCCGGGTCGACCTCGGCGAGCTCCGTCGCCGAGCGCGCCAGGAGCGCCCCGACGATGAGAAGCGGGACCGCGAAGGCGACCTCGGCCGCCACGAGTCGGCTCCCGGACCACGACGGCCCGTCGCCCCGGCTCGGGCGCACGACGTCGTCGGTGGGCACGTCCGCGGTCCAGGCGATCGAGATCGCGGCCAGGAGCGCCGCGGCGACGACGGCCGACAGGACGAGGAAGAGCCCTGCACGCGCATCGAAGACGACGGCGTCAAGACGCGGCACGTCGGCCGGTGTCCACCTCACGAGCGTGTCGAGCCCGATTCCCGCGAGGGGGACGGCCAGCGCCGCGGCGACACTCGCGAAGAGCGCGGCTTCCATGAGCGCCGTCACCGAGAGCCGGCCCGCCGACGCGCCGATCGCCAGCCGCACGGCGGTGCGGTGCCTGCGTCGCTCTCGTTGCAGGAGCATGAGGTTGCCGGCGTTCGCGACGGCTGCGAGGAGCAGCACAAGGGTGCCGGCCAGAACGAGCCGGAGCTGTCGGGAGACGCCCGCGGTGAAGTCCTCGCGCAGGGGCGCGACGTCGAGCTGGAAGTCCCACTCGGCGCGCTCCGGGAAGATGCGCCGCCCCTCCTCAGCGATCTGCGCCGCGACGCCCGCGGCCGCCTCGACCGAGACCCCCGGCGCGAGCCGCGCCACCGTCCGCATCCATGCCGCCGTCGGGTCCTCGCCCTCGACCCACATGATGGACCAGACGTCCGTCGGCTGCGGCACGCGCCCGCGGCTGGGCAACTCGAGCGGCGTGTCCGGCGGGAGGACGCCGACGATGGTCCACGGCTGCTGCGCGATGCGGATCGTGCTGCCCAGCACCTCCGGGTCGCCCCCGAACTGGCGCATCCAGAAACCGTGATCCAGGAGCGCGACGAGCTCGCCCCGCTCGGACTCGAGGAACGTCCGGCCCAGCACCGGCTCGACGTCGAGCACGTCGTGGATACTCGTCGTGATCCACCCGAAGCCGATCTCGATGACCCGATCGGGGAGCTGCATGGCCGAGCGCTGTTGCGTGAAGGCCCCGACGCTCTCGAAGACGTCCGGTCGCTCACGTAGCCGCTGGATGTCCCACTGCGTGAGCGGAACCCGGTCGACGCTCTCGCCCGGGCGCGACGCCCATACCGCGACGATCCGATCGCCGTCGGCGTAGCGCAGAGGCTTCATGAGCACCCCGTCCACGAAGGAGAAGACCGCCGTCGCCAGCCCCAGCGCGAGCGACAGCACCAGCACGAGCGACACCGAGAAGCCCGGGTTCCGGCGCACCTCTCGCATCAGCCACCGCAGATCCGTCATCATCCCATCCCCTGTCAGAGTCCCATCCTCCGGTCGACCCCGCACGCCGACGCGGCGCAGCCCCCGATCCACGTGCTCCAGCGCCGCCCCTGCGGCGAGCGCCGAGCCCTCCACGATCCACCACCGCAACGCGTGCACGACGCCCGCGCTCCGGGCCTCGGCCCAGCGGCGGCTCGTGTCCGCGTGCAGCTCGTCGCCGTACGGGACGCGCACCTCGGCCGGGTAGACGGCGATGATGCGTGCGATCAGCCGGTCTCCGAGGCCTCCGCCGGGGCGTGCTACGATTCGCTCCAGCGGTAACGGGCGAGCGTGCGGCCCAACTGCATGATTCGGCTGGCCTCCGCCCGCACCACCGCGCGCCCGAAGTCCGTCAGCTCGTAGTGCTTCCGCCGCGGATCCGGATCGGGCACTCCCGCCGCCTCGCGGACGACACCGTCTTCGACGAGGCGAGCGAGCCGGCGGTACAGCAGACTCGGCAGGAGCGTACGCCGCCCCTCGGTTCGTTGCTCGACGTCGGCGATGATCCCGTAGCCGTGGAGCGGCCCGGACTCGAGCGACATGAGGATGTCGAAGATGTCCGGCTTCAGCGGCAGCTCGTCGTTCGGATCTCGGCTCATCAGTGCATCATGCATCAGTGCAACTTGCACTGTCAAGGTGGGGGCGTGCGGCAGCACGTGGTCGGCGAGGTGGACGGCGATCCGGCACCGGGCACCGTGAGCCCTGATCGGGGCGTTTCTCGCTCTAGGTACGAGTTCGTTGTTTACTCGGCCCCCACAGGAGCGCCTCATGACATCCGGTTCCAAGCTCGCCGCCTGCCTCACGCTCTTCTCCTTCCTCACCACCGCCTGCTCGGACGACAACGTCGGCCCGGGCGGGGGCGACGACGTGTTGAGCTTCGCCAACTCGACGAACGCCGAGGTCAGCGTCGCTCTGACCTTTCCCGACGGGAGCAAGACCTCGCTGACGCTCCCGGCCAGTGGCCTCGGGGAGGAAACGCCGGTCGCCGTGAGCTTCGTGGAGGGCGACGTCTACACCTTCATCCTGTCCAATCCGTCGCCCTCGATCGACCCGTCCCCCGAAACGAGCTGCACGGTCTCGGCCGCCGCCGAACGCGACGGGGTCGCTGCCGTATTGGTTCTGTTCGACACTCAGCGGGGGAGCTTTCGGGGTCAGTGCCTCACGAACTGGGTCGAGTCCTGACGTTCTGGGTCATGGCGTGGTTCAGCCAGGCCCGGGCGGTGCTCCAGTCGCGCTTCACGGTGGCTTGCGACACCCCGAGCGCCTCGGCCGTTTCGTCGACGCTCATGGCGCCGAAGAACCGGCACTCGACCACGCGGGCCTGGCGCTCCGAGATCGACGACAAGCGGTCGAGCGCGCGGTCCACGTCGAGCAGGTCCGAGGCGATCGTCGCATCGAGTGTCAGCCGGCTCGTGGCCGGGACCGACTCGAGGGGTACGGGCCGATATCCGCCACCGCGTTTGGCCGCGCCGCGCCGCTTCGCATGGTCGACCAGAATCTGTCGGGTCACCCGAGCGGCGAGCGCGAAGAAGTGGGCGCGATTGCCCACGCGTGCGAGGTCGGCATCGGAGAGCTTGAGGAACACCTCATGTACGAGATCGTGCGTTTCGAGGGTGTGGCCCTCGGCCTCCCTGTGCAGGGCTCGACTGGCGATCCCTCGAAGCTCGTCGTATACGAGAGGGGCGATGGCCTTCAGCCCGCGACCGTCTTCGCTCTCCGCGAGGATCCGCGTGATGTCGCCGGGCTCGGGCTGCGGAGGAGCAGGCGGTTCCTCGGGCTCGGAATGGGTCACAGGTGTCGTTCGCGGGTCGTCGGAGGCCGGGCGGGCGGAGGAGCACGAATGCGGTCGGGGATCGACTGACGCAAGTTCTGCGGCGCATATGTTTTACGGTGAGATGCCCGATGGACGATGAGGTCATGAGACGGGCCCACGGGCTGTTTCCACAGCTCCTCGAGCTGGATGACGAGGAGCGGGAGACCACACTCGGCGACCTCGACAGCCGTGATCCGGCCGCGGCAGAGGCCCTGCGCGCCCTCCTCGACGCACACCGTATGGACGAGGGGCCCTTCGACCGGCTCCAACGCTCTCTCGGGGTCGGGTCCGCGTCGGACGATCCGTTCGAGGGAGCCGGGCAGTCGGACGGACGGTGGATCCGGGTCCGCGAGCTCGGGCGAGGGGGAACGGGGATGGTTCACCTCGCCGAAGATGCGACGCTGGGCAGGAGGGTCGCGATCAAGACGCTCCGGCCCACGATCGCGATGTCGCCTTGGGCTCGTGAGCGCTTGCTCGCCGAGGCGCGCACGATCGCCGCGCTGAGCCATCCGAACGTCGTGCCGATCCACGAGGTGGGCGTTGACGAGCACGGAGGCGTCGTGCTGGTCCTCGGGTATTCCGATGGGCGGTCGCTGAAGGCGATCCTCGCCGATTCCCGGTGTCTCGACCTGGACACGGCGATCCACGTGGCCCTTGGAATCGCGCGGGGTCTGGCGGCGGCGCACGCCCGCGGCATCGTGCACCGTGACGTCAAGCCATCGAACGTACTCGTCGGAGAAGACGGCGTGGCCCGACTCACGGACTTCGGGATCGCTCGGCGAGGCTCGCACGATGCCGGGGGGTCCCTCGGCGCGGTCGGGACTCCGACCTACATGTCGCCCGAAGCACAGCGAGGCGAGAACCCGACTCCTCGTTTCGACGTCTGGGCCCTGGGCATCGTGCTCCACGAGATGCTGCACGGCAGCCCTCCGGAGCAGCAGGACGGGCGCTGGGTGGTGGCGGGGCTCCCAGCGAGTGGCGATGCCCGGTGGCCTCGGGTCGACGCACTGATGCGTCGCCTCCTCTCCACCGATGTCCGAGAGCGGCCTGCCGACGCCTCCACGGTCGTTCCCGCGCTCGAACGGCTCCAGCGCACACACGCCGCGCCAGCGCCGAGACGACGGTGGGGTGTCGTGGCGATCGGGGGTCTGGTCGCTCTGGTTGGCGTGGTGGGGACCCTCCGTCGGTCGGGGTCCACGCCACCGGAGCTCGGTTCACCGGGAGCCGACCGCGGGCACGTGCTGTGGGTGGACGACGATCCGGCGATGAGTGCCCGTGAGGAGACCGTTCTGGTGCAGTCGGGCCTTCGGGTCACCCGAGTGGAGTCGACCGAAGAGGCGCTCGCCACCTTCGACCCCGCCGTCCACGGTGTGGTGGTCAGCGACATGGGACGCGACGAGGTGTCCGGATTTCGCGGTGATGCGGGGCTCGACCTGCTTCGACGTTTGAAGATGCGGGCCCCGGAGGCGACCGTCGTCTTCTTCACCAGCCGCTACGCCGCGGAGTCGATGGGAGCCGCAGCACAGGCGGGCGGCGCGGTCGGCATCACCGCGTCGAGCACCGAGTTCTACCGCCTCGTGGCCCAGGCGCTCGACGAGGCATCGCTTCCGATACGGTAGGTCCGCGACGGCCGGCTTGACCGGGATCCGCCCGCCGCGGTCTCTTGCGGGTCGGTTCGGCCCCCGTTCGAGGAGGAATCCGCTTGGCTTATCGTGCCCCCGTGGTCGTGCGCATCATCGCACTCCCCGTCTTCGCCGCCGCCCTGGGCGGCTGCTACTCGTACAGCCGCGTGCCGGTGGAGCTGGCTTTGCCCGGCGAGCAGATCCGGCTGACCGTGACACGGGACGGTGCGCTCGACTACGTGACGTTCGTCGAGACGAACGAAGCGGCCCCGTCCTTCGTGGGCACACTCGAGGGGGAGGATCGAGGCTCCCTTCTCGTGCGCGTACCCGTGCCGGGTGATCCGACCCAGGGGCCGGCGGCACGCCGGATCGACCAGATCGTGCGGGTCCCGGTGGACGAGGTACTCGCGGTCGAGCGGCGAACGCTGAGCGGAGTGAAGACGGGCGCGATGATCGCGGCGTCCGTGGCGGTCGGCACGGCGCTCGTGCTGGGAATCATCGACGCGAGCGGGGATGCGGACCCCGACGACGGTGAGCCGCCGGACCTTCAGATTCTACGTATCCCGATCGGCTGATCGTCCGCCCCTCGTCCCGGCCGGCTGCCGGACGAGAAACGGGCCGCGGAGCTGACGCCCCGCGGCCCGCGGCCCTCGATGATCGAGGTCCGTTCCGATCAGCCACCACCACCGATGGCAGGCGGCACGTTCGGGTTCCGGTCGCGCTCGGAATCCGGAATGTCGTAGCAATAGGAGCGCGGGTTGTCGAGGAACAGCGGCGTGTGTCCGGGATGGGACGTGTCCTCCCATGCGGGCTGGTCGTCTTCACCCGGAACACCGCCCGTGTCCCAGCGTCGGAGGTCGAACGCCCGGCGACCTTCGAGCCACAACTCGATCCCACGCTCGCGCTTGAGCGCGGTCCACGCTTCGGTCGCGTCGGCCGCGGTCCAGGGCGCCAGGGTCGCCCCGTCGACGTCGCTCACGTTTCGCGTCCGAACCTGGTTGATGAGCGTCATCGCACCGGCGAACGGCTGACCCTGTGCGAGAATCGCTTCCGCTTCGACGAGCCGCATCTCCCACCCGCTCGCGAGCCGGATGTCGTCGTCCCGGCTCGAGTACTTGCGCTGCGGCTTGTACGGCACCGCACCCCCCGGGAACCCCTGGAGAGAAGCAGTAGCCACGTCGTTGTCCGGATCGATGACCCACGGCACACGCGGATCGCCGGTATTCGTGACTTCGTCGACGACCGCCGGATCACCCGTCGAGTAGTAGTCCTCGAACCAGGTGAACTGCACGGTATACGATCGGAACTGCCCGCTGGTCGCCTCGTAGAGGTCGTTGTAGAGGTCCGACTCCGATTCGTCGTGAAGAATTGCGAAGACGAAGTCGTCGGCCACCTCCGCGGCGTCCGACGCAGCGTTCGCCCAGTCGCCCAACGCGACTCGCGCCTGCGCACGACCCGCGTAGGCGGCATCCTCCTCCTCGTCGGTCGAAGCGAAGGTCAGCGCCGCGGAGAAGTTGTCCACCGCGCGCTGGAAGTACGTCTGGGTGCCGACCTCGTACAAGCCGGGCTCCGGATCTTCGGGGTCGGTGCTCCCGACGACGGCGTCGCACCACAGCTCACCCATCAAACGGTACGAGATCCCCGCCCAGAGGTACGCCTGGTAGAGATTCTGGTCCGACGCTTCCGCCTCCGCGAAACGTTGGATGGCCGTCTCGGCGATGAAGCGGGCCTGCTGCGCATCGTCGAACTCGGCACCGTACGAACCGGGCAGTATGTGCCCCCCCTGCGTCGTCACGTTGTGGCCCCACGCACCCGTCTGGCCGCCCGGGAATATCTCCCGGGCCAGTGTCGCGTGCGTATACGCCGCGTCACCCATCAGCTCGGAGATGGCTCGTATCGCGCCGTTGATGAGGCCCTGCTGGGCGTCTTCGAGCGTGAGGAATTCGTCCAGAACCGGGCCCGGATTCGTCACGTCACACGCGCTCGAGACGAAACCCGCTGCCACGAGCGTGGTCAGTCTCATCGCTCTTCTCATGATCGTGTTCATCGATGCCTCCTCAGAAGGTCACGCGGAGGGAGGCACGGAACGTCGCCGGCGCCGGGGTGCGCTCGGACTGCGCCCCGATCCCGTCGTCCGTAGCGGCATCGTTGCTGAGCACCTCGGGATCGTACCAGGGGATCTCGCGGAACCAGTCCCAGATGTTGTTGACCGCGAGCGTCAGCGTCGCGTTCGAGATCCGGTCGGGGAAAGCGAAGTCCACCGGGATCGTTGCGCTCACGGCACGCAGCCGGAAGTAGTCGGCGTCGAACCAGTAGTCGTCGCCACCCGACGGTGTGCACCGCTCACGCCACAGATCCGGCGTGTCGTCGCGCAACGTGATGTCGGTCGCCGGGTCCACGTAGTACGGGAAGCACAGCGGAGAGCGCACCGAGCGGCTGATCGAGATCTCGTTGACCTCCATGAAGTGACCGCCGCGGTACTCGCCCCGAGCCGAGAGGATGATGTTGCCCGGGACGCGGACGTTGAGTGTGGGCGAGATGATGTGTGTCGGCAGCAGCGGTCCGACGACCACGTTCTCGCCGCCGTTCTCGTACTCCCAACTCCCGCTCACCTGATCGGGGTTCGCGACTCGGCGGTCGAAGCCCACCGGCACCGGCTGGCCTTCGATGATCCAACCGTTCAGATCCTCAAACTGCTCGATCCCACCGAGTGAGACCACCTCGGAGTGGTTGGTCGAAAGGCTCAGCCCCAGATCCGCACCCCAGCTGTTCGCCTGGAGCACGTCGGCGTTCACCTGGACCTCGATCCCGTTGTTGGAGAGCTCACCGACGTTCCGGAGCTGATCCTCCGTGAAGCCCTGCGACGGCAGGCCCGACACGCTGAGCAGCGCGTCCCTGGTCTTCTGCGTGTAGTACGTGAACGCGACTGAGAGTCGATCGTTGATCCACGACCCGTCGAAGCCGACCTCGATCTCCTCCGTGATCTCCGGACCGAGATCCGGATTCCCGAGGTTGTCCGGCCGGAACGCCGGGGCGCCGGCCAGGCCGACCGGGTCCCAGGTGCGGACCGCGTCGAACGCGCCCGGTGCACGACCCGACTGACCGTACGCGGTGCGGATCTTCATGCTGCCCATGCTCTCGGGCCAGAAGCTCTCGTCGGAGATCACCCACGAGCCGCTGATCTTCGGGTACGTCTGAAGTCCGAAGCTGTCGCCGAACGCGCTGTTGCCGTCGACCCGCAAACCCGCCGTGATGAAGTAGCGATCGGCGATGTCGAAGACGTTCTGGAAGAAGAAGCCGGCGTTCCAGACGCTCTCCCGGTCTTCCTCGTTCCGGAAGATCGAAGCGGACGAGAGCGTCGGTTCCGCGGCACCCGGGAAGGTCTGACCGAGCGCCGTGACCTGGCGAAGATCGTTCCCGATCGCCTGACCGCCCCACGAGAAGGTCGACTGAACCGCGTCCGTGAGTGGGAAGCGATACGATCCGACGTAGTCGAACGTCAGAAGTCGCTTCTGGAAGACGTCGGTGACGAGTGACCCGTCGGGGAACTCCCAGAAACCGAAGGGCATCAGGTTACGGGCTTCCTGCTGTGCGAAGTCGTATCCGACCGTCAGACGGTTCGTCACGTTCGTGATCGGATTGTAGTTCAGCGTGATCCCCGACGTCAGACGCTCGAGCCGCTGCTGGAAGTCGTAGTCCAACACCGTGGCGATCGTGCGTGGGTCTCCGTCGGAGAAGTAGTTGCGCTCCTGGCGGAAGGTCTGCAGCTCGAGCCCCGAGAGGTTGTTCCCGGACGGGGTGTTCTGCTGCCACTGGTTCATGTAACCGGTGTTCCACTGCACCGAGAGGTTGTTCGCCGGCGAGAAGGTGAAGTTGCCCTGGAAGTTGTACTTCTCGAGCTGGTCGAGCGGGAGCATGTACTGGTCGTCCTGGTACGCGCCCGAGACGAAGTACTGGAGGCTCTGACCGCCGCCGCGAACGGAGACGTTGTACGTCTGATACCACTGGGAGCCGGGCCAACTGCAAGCGCCCGCGACGTCGCCGTTGACCCCCTCCCATCGCGCGTCGTCGGTGACACAATCCCTCGACAGGTCACCCCCTTCGTACCCGCCGCCCCACCAGGCGTCGCGCATGAAGTGTTCCATGTTGAGGTAGTCGACGCCGTTGACGCCGAACTTGCGCGCCCACCCGGTTCCCTGCTGAATCTCCGCGGTCCAGACCGGGGCGCCGGACGACCCGCGCTTCGTGAAGATCTGGATGACGCCGGCCGAGGCCTCGGTGCCGTAGAGGGTCGTGGCCGCCGCGCCTTTGATGATCTCGATGCGCTCGATGTCGTTCGGGTTGATGTTGTCCAACGGGCTCACGGTCACGAAGGCGCCGCGACCGCGCACCGTGCCCGGTGTCGTGACCGCAGGAAAGGCGCCGTCCATGAGCCGGACGCCGTCCACGAAGATGAGCGGCTGATTCGTCATCGAGACCGAGCCGTTCCCGCGCAGTCGGATCTGCTTGCCCTGACCCGCTTGGCCGTCGTTGCCCGTGATTTCGAGACCTGGCGCGGAACCCTGCAGGAGGGTCGTCGTCGACGTCGGGCGGTCCATCACGTCGGCGACGTTCACCTCGGAGATCGAGTTTCCGATCTCGCGTCGACGTGCCGCGCCCGCTGCACCGGTCACGACGATCTCGTCGAGACCGAGCGCCTGGGACCCGAGGGTGATGTTGACGATGGCGGTTCCGCCATCCGTGACATCGACGGTGACTTCCTGCGGCTCGTACCCGATGCGCTCGGCTCGGAGCGTATGCTGTCCCACGGGCACGTTGAGGATCAGGTACTGACCCGTCGCACGCGAGAGACTGCCGAGCTGCAGGCCCACGACGTAGACCTGAACGTCCGAGATCGGTGCGTTGGACTGAGCGTCCCGCACCACCCCGGTGATCTGGCCGGTCTGGGCATCGACGGGCGCACCTGTGAACGCAACCGTCAGAACAGTGAGGAGAGCCGCGGACCACCTCGACCAGATCGAGGTTCCACGGCGGTTTCGGTAGCGGTCCATCGCAAAGGACCTCCCTGCTAGAGTGAACTAGGCGCGCACCGTCTGCAGGCGGGGTCCCTTTTTGTCGTCGTGCACCTTACGGGCAACACGACACGACGCGAAGGCGCAGGTTGTCGCGAGCGCGCAGAATATGCGGGGTCCGGTGCTCTGGCAACCGGTACTCTGATCCCGTCGCGACCAAGAAGCGGGGACACCGAGATGCCACGGTTGCGCGAGCATCGAACTCGGTGCCGACCGGTCAGGTCGGCAACAGCCACGATCGCCTCGTCCACGTCCGGCTCGAGTCGGTCGCCCCACTCCACCAGATCCGGGGGATTGAGGTGTACTGATCGGCGAGTGAAGCGCCACTGCGCTACAGCACCTGTGGCGTCATCTTCCTCTAGATATGTCGTTGAGATGACGATCGAGGGGCCGTCCGACAGCCGTAGCCGTGACGGGCGCGGAAGCGCGCCGGAGGCTCGGTCAGGAGCAGTCGGTTGCGGCTTCCCGCACGAGTAGCCGCGCCGAACCGCGTTCGGTAAGGATCGAGGTCGGGTCGGCCGGGTCGGCGTAGTACCGGTCCGTCGTGGGTGCGCCGGTGGTGAGGAAGGCGTGGATGTCGGTCGCGACCGCGTCGGGAGCGCCCCACTGGGTGTTGTGGCCGAGGTCGGGTGGCTGTGGTCCGGACGTCGTTATCCTACCTCTCCCGTACTCCTTCCATACGTAGCTGGCGCCGCAGGCGAGGGCGGCGGCGTCGAGCGCCGCACGCAGGGCGACCTGGTCGGCCTGCGGGAAGACGACGTCCTGTGAGGCCCACAAGATCAGGACCCTGGTCTCGAGGTGCGCAAGACGCCGGCGCAGATCGGCGACGAGGAGCATCCGAACCACGCCCAGCCAGGTCCCGATGCGGACGCTCGCCGTCTCCGGTACGATCCGGGCGAGAAAGTCCGGATCGGCGGTGGGGTCCGCGACCCAGGCTGCGGCGGCCCAGGTCTCGGCGTTCGGGTCGGCGTCGCGCGGAGTGAGTACGTACGCGCTCGCCGGCCACGTGCCGAAGTCGGGGCGACGCTCGAGCGCATGCTGCCAGATCCCGTGCTGCTCGCCCTCCAGCGTGCCCTCGAGCACGAAGTCACGGAGGACCGGATTGCCAGCGCTGCGGGCGGTGGCCCCGATGAGAACCAGACCATCGACCCGCTCGGGGTGGGCGAGGGCGAAGTCCTGCGCGATCAACGTGCCCAGCGAGTGCCCGACCAGATACGCAGAGCGGATGCCTTCGGCCGACATGAACGCTTCGAGGTCCGCCGAGAAGTCCTCGAGCTCGAAGCAGTGCGACGGATCCTCGGCGCACTCGTCAGCCGGGGGCATCGACGACGCCCCGTGCCCCCGCAGATCCAGGGCGTACAGGCGCGTCGTCGGCGTCCTCCCGTGGAGCGCGCGGATGGTAGGGCCGAAGGAGCGCATCGAATCGGTGTAGCCGTGCAGGAAAATGACCGTAGATGCGTTCCGGCGTGCGCTTTCCACCGACACGTAGCGCATCCGGATGCCCGTCGCCAGCCGGTGCCACCCGATCCGTCCGATGTCCAGGGGTGTCACCGTGACGTCTGTCGACCCGGCGGGCACGGGCGTCGACGTCGCACCGGACGCCTGTGTAGCGGACGGGCCATCGACCCAGTCGACCGAAGCACGATCGGGACCGCAACCGGCGAGGAGGAAAACGAGCAGAGGGGTGAGAAGTCGGAGTCCGACCGTCGCGCCGGAGGTGGCACGAATCGACAAACGCGCGCGTGAGGACCGGGTTCGTACTTCGGAGTGTCGCATCGGGCGCACGGGGCTCTGGAAGTGGGCACGCTGAGGGAGTACCGGGACTCCCGCCCGTGCGGCTCATCGCTTCCACGATCGACGTGTGCTCAGCCGACCTCGCGCTGTGCCTGGATCCCGGTATAATCCACCGTCTAGCCCTCGACTCTAGGAGTTCACGTGCCGAAACGCCGCTTCGCAGCTTGCTTGCTCATCTTATCCGCCCTGCTCTCGGCGTGCGGGAGCTCTTCGACGGATGCGGAGGTGGAGGGGGAGGAGGATGAGCTCGGCCACCCGCCTGCGGCGATGGTGGGTCGCTGGGTCTTCCAGTCGGCGACCGTCGACGGAACCCCCACCGCGCTCACCGATGCACTCGAGTGGACCGGCGCAACGGTACAGGCCCGGCTCAACGTCGAGGCGAACGGCACCTACTGGTACGAGGAGTTGAACGCGTCGGGGGCGCAGACCTGGGCGGAAGGCGGCTGGGTCTTCGTGGACCCCGAAGGGAGCCTCATCGAAGTCAACGTCCAGTGGGATTCGGACGGGTCCGCAACGGACCAGTTCGAGATGACCTATACGCTGTCCGGGAACGTTCTGACGCTCCAACGACAGGAGCTGGGCTCGACCTTGGTGTTCACCCTTTCGATGTAGAACTCGGCCGCGCGTCGCCCGGGCGCTCGCTCGACCTACTTCGGAAACACGCGTACCGCGACGGCGTCCCATCGGCTCGTGGAGTTGCAAGGCCGGGGTGCCATACTTCCTCCAAATTGGAGGAGATATGGCGACGCTCAACATCAAGAACTTCCCGCAGTCCCTGTACCGGAAGCTGAAGGATCGAGCTCGACGGGAGCACCGGTCCATGGCCCAGGAAGTCACACACCTTCTGGAGAAGGCTCTGTAGGAGCCCGAGGTCCTCTCCATCCTCGAGCTCGAGGGTCTCGGCGCAGAGCTCTGCGGGACGAGGAGGCCGGGGTGCACGTCGCCCGGGAGCGGGACTCCTGGGACGACTGACCGACGCTCTACCGGAGGGTCCGATCGCCATCGACACGGCCATCGTGATCTACTTCCTGGAGCGGAATGAGCGTTACATCGATGCGGTCCGTCCGCTCTTCGAGGCCGCGGACCGGGGAGACGTACGTCTGGTCACCTCGTCGATCACCCTCTTGGAGATCCTCGTCGTGCCGTATCGGGCGGGAGACAGCCATCTCGCGGCCCGCTACGAGCAGCTTCTGACGCGCAGCCGTGGCGGATGCTTCCTCACCAACGACCGGCGCCTGCCCGACCTCCCGGGCCTCCCCGTCTTCCAGCTTGCTGGACTCCTTTGAGGTGTGCCTCCGCCCTACCGCGAGTTGCCGTAGATCTCCGTGCTCGGGAAGGTGAGCGAGAATCCGTACCATCGCGTGAAGACCTGCAGCGGCCGGACCGCTTCGGCCCGCGCCCCGGAGGCTTCGTGGAGGATGCCGTCCCGGATGTAGCTCCCGTCCGAGAGCCTCAGGATGTCGCCGTCCCACTCGGGGTCGTCCCCCGGCGCCCGGATCGCGCTCAGGACGAAGCTCTTCGGGTCGAGATAGATGAGGACCCGGTGACTCGCGAAGGTGTCGATGAGGGCACGACCTTCGTCACGGACGACATCGAGCGGGTAGTAGCGAGCCTCGCCGTCGGTCCACAGCCCCAGGCCCAGATCCATCGTCGGGCGGCGAGTGTCCTCCCGGTCGACCGTCGACTGGAACATCCGATTGAGGCGCCCGCGCATGCCGGCGATCAGCCCGCGCGCGCCCCGCACCTTCATGTTTTCGTCCGAGCGGATCGCCTGATCCGAGATGGTGATCAGCGCGTCCGGGTCGGACTGGAGGGCCTGCTCGACGGTCGTCTGCACGAGGCTCGACGAGACCGCGAGCGTCTCACCCACGAGCGGCCCGTAGACCGCCCGCCCGGTCATGTGGTCCCAGAAGCTGCCCGTCTCCTCGTCCTTCATGAGGAAGAGCCCGTCGTACAGTCCCTGCTCGGCGAACCAGTGGACGTCGTCGCCCACGCTTGGGGCCATCCTGACCCCTGAGTTGCAGATCACTCAGAAGGTGACCATCCAGGGCTCGCCGGCCATCTCGCCCTGGGCGACGTGGTGGTACGACATCTGGCTCGACACGAGGACCAGTGTCCTCCCTCCCGCCTCGAAGACGAGCACCGGGGTGTCGTCGGACACCTCACGAGCGCGCCTCGCGTCACGGAGTGGTTTCCACTCGGGGTTCCGGAGCGGAACGAAGTTCGGCTCGGCCCAGAAGAGGGCTCGGTCCGTGTCGAAGCCCTCGGCGACCGGCTGGCCCGGCTCCGGCGGCACCTGGGTGAAGCGCTGGGCCTCGGCCCCGGCCACCGCGAATGCGGATCCGAGCGCGGCGACCGCCATCGCTGTGAGTGTTCGTCGCATCATGCCATCGTGCTTCATATGCGCGCTCCGTGGCGGGTGACGATCCGGCCGGCGTGGCGTGAAGGGCCGTCTTCGAGCCGAACACGTGGAGCCTCCGGGAGGATCCCGCGCCGAAGATCGCACGCGCTTGATTCCACACCATTCGATAACTACAAATACGTTATCGTTGGTGTGAACTCATTCGAAGAGTCCTTATGCGCCTCGGAGACCTCGAACAGGTAGCTCTTCTCGCGCTGGTGCGCATCCCGGATGAAGCCCATGGAGCCGCCCTCGCCCGCGAGATCGAGGAGCGGACAGGACGAAGGGTCTCGCCGGGCGCTCTCTACACGGTGATGGACCGCCTGCAGACGAAGGGTTTCGTCGAAGGGCGGATCGGCGACTCGACTCCGGAGCGCGGCGGGCGGCGTCGGAAGGTGTACCGGCTCACGCCCCTGGGGGCGCGGGAGCTTCGGAGTTGGTATCGCGGCATCCAGGAGATCGCCAGCGGCGTCATGCCCAGGCTCGATGAGCTCGCACGGGAGTGGGGCTGATGAAGGCCTCCGGCCCGCGGCTTCTAAGGTTCCTCGGGCGAATCCTGCTTCCCGCGGATGATCGGGAGTTCGTGCTGGGAGACCTCGAGGAGCTCCACGCGGAGCGGCGTCGCCGGGACGGTCGGTTCGTCGCCGGACTGTGCTACCTGAAGGCCCTGCTCGCCTCGGTCTGGTATCGCCGTCTCCGGTCGGGCGTGGCCACGGCCGACGGAGTCGTTCGCGGAGGTGCAGGGTCAGGGCGCTTGTCGCCCCAGGCGCTCCTCTCCGATCTGCGGGCCGCCCTCCGCTCGATCTGGCGCGATCCTCGCTTCACCGCCACGGCGGTAGGCACCCTCGCCCTGGGCGTCGGCGCGACCGTCGCGGTGTTCGGGATGGTCAACCAGGTCCTCCTCCGGCCCCTGCCGGGGGTCGAGCACACGGCCGACGCGGCCTATCTCCAGTTGCGGCACCGCGACTCGAATCTCACTCAGGGCCCCGGACAGGGATTCGCGATGCCGATCCCGGACTTCGACGTGATCCGTTCGGAGGCGACGCTGATCGACGCCATGGCGCTCTACGGCTCGGTGAGGCTGGACGTGTCGGTGGGAACGGGGCGTCCGGTCCGAGTCCGTGGGAACGTGGTGTACGCCGACTTCTTCGAGACCCTCGGGGTCCGCCCGTCCGAAGGCCGACTCTTCGGCGCCGATGCCACCGATCCTCGGGCCGATCCGTCGATCGCCGTGATCAGCGGGCGGCTGCAGAGCGCCCTCTTCCGTTCTTCCGAAGTTGTCGTCGGGCGAACGGTGCGTTTGAACGGTCGGGAAGTCACCGTCGTCGGAGTCGTCGGAGGCGGATTCCAGGGTCCGGAGCGCGGGGCCGACGTCGACGTCTGGATGCCGTACTCGGCGCTGCGCTCCGGACCCTGGAATCCGCCTCCGTCGACTCCGACGGCGGTGACTTCCCGACCGTTCAAACGCACCGTTCGCCCGACGACAACTTCG
>JANQME010000299.1 GCA_028280205.1 Longimicrobiales bacterium | reverse complement strand
GTGTCCGCGGGGCTGGACTACCCGGGCGTCGGTCCGGAACATTCCTTCCTCAAGGATCCGGGACGGGCCCGCTACACCTGGGTCACGGACGAACGGGCGCTGGACGCCCTGCATCGACTTTCGGAGCTGGAGGGGATCATTCCCGCACTCGAGACGGCTCACGCGATTGCGTACGTCCTCGAGTCGGGTACGGGCCACGACGGCCCCGTCCTCGTCTGCCTCTCCGGAAGAGGCGACAAGGACGTCGCGCACGTTGCGCGCGTCGAGGGCCGCGGAACCCTGATCTGACGGTACGTTGACCGAGCGAGCGAATCCGGCGGAGACGTCGGAGACGGGGCTGGAGTGGGACGAGGAAGGTCTCCCGGTCGAGTACGTCCGCTCGCTCTTCGTCACACTGGGCAAGGCGTTCCGGGCCTTCCAGCTCTACGACGAGAACAACCCCGTCCGGCAGCGCTTCGTCACGACGCTGCGCGACGAGTTCGAGGGGCTGTGGAAGGAGCTCGACAAGCTCGTCGTCACGATGGACGAGGACCACATCTACCTGGGCGAGTCCGAGATCTACGCCTCCGAGTCGCGCAACGATTCGCTCGCGTTCCTGTTCTTCAAGGACGGCGTTCGCGAGATCACCTTCCTGCCGGGGATCGAGGGCGAGGAGCTCGAGCGGTTGCTCGGCGTGCTCCAGCAGGCCCGTCAGCTCGTACCCGAGGGAGACGATCTGCTGACCGTTCTCTGGGAGGCGGAGCTGACGTGCTTCCAGTACCGGTACGTCGATCTGCTCGCCGAAGGGGTCGCGATGCCCGATGCCGGTCCGGGCGCTTCCGGCGAGACGCTGCAGGCCGCCCTAGAGGCGGAGGACGAGGAGATTGCGCAGCAGCAGGAGGAGGGCGCGGCCTCGGACGCCCCCCAGACGGTCAGTCAGGACGACTTCAACCCCACCCTCTACGCGCTCGACCCGCGCGAGATGGAGACGCTCCGCTCCGAGCTTCAGAAGGAGATGGAGCGCGACACGCGCGCCGACGTGCTCCGGGCGCTCTTCGACCGCCTCGAGGAGCCGCAGAACCGCGAACGACAGTCCGAGATCCTCGGGATCCTCGAGTCGCTGATCCCCAACTTCCTCAGCCGAGGCGGGCTCGTGCCCGCGACCAACGTCATGCGCGAGCTGCGGCGTCTGGAGCAGGCCGAGGGGATCTTCGACGAGCAGCGCATGGCCGAGTCGCGTCGGATCGTGGATGGACTCAGTGCTCGCGAGTCGATCGAGGAGCTCATGTCGGCGCTCTTCGGAGGGACGATCCGCGCATCCGCGGCCCAGTTGGGGACGTTCCTGCAGTTCCTGCGCGGCGGCGCGCTCGCTCCGCTTCTGCGTGCTTCGGAGACGGTCGAGCACAAGGAGCTGCGGACCGTGCTGCGCCGCTCGGTGCAGGGGATCGCGAACCAGAACCGCCCGGCGCTGGTCGCGCTGCTCGGCGAGAAGGACGCGCTGGTCGCGTCCGCGGCCGCGCGTCTGGCCGGAGAGATGGGCGTCTCCGAAGCCGGCCCCGCGCTCGCCGACCTCCTCGACCACGACGAGCCTTCGGTCCGCTTGGCGGCGATCGATGCGGCGATCGCGCTGAAGGCCTCTGTGGTGGCCAGTGGTCTGGAGCGCGCGCTCGCCGACGAGGAACGCGAGATCCGTATCGCCGCCGCGCGTGCCCTGGGAGAGCTGCGGTACACGCCCGCCGCCGAGACGCTTTCCGGCCTCATCCGGGGCAAGCCGATCCGCTCCGCGGACATCAGCGAGAAGGTCGCCGTTTTCGAGGCGTACGGACTCTCGGCCCAGGACGACGGGGTGGGTCTCCTCGACGAGCTTCTGAACAGGAAGGGGCTGCTCGGAAAGCGTGAGTCCACCGAGATGCGGGCCGCCGCGGCGCTCGGTCTGGGCAGGATCGCGAGCGCGGAGGCTCGGGCCGCGCTCGAGCGCGCGGCGCGCGACGAGGATCCGGTCGTGCGCAGCAACGTGAATCGCGCGCTGCGTCAGGAGGAGTGAGGTGAGCGACTCGGAGCTCAACTACCAGGAGTACGGTCGCAAGCTTCTCACAGCCCTCTTCGGAGCGCTGAGTGCGCTGAGGCTCTACCCGGTCGAGAACGAGACCGTGCAGCAGTCGCTCACCGAGCTGCACTCACTCGTCGACGAGGTCGTCGAAGCGGAGGGGTCGGCCGAGATCCGCGTCGTGGGGGACTTCTTCTTCCTGAACGAGACCCGCCTGCGACTGGACCTGTCGAACTTCGCGACCTTCGGCGCCTTCGCGAAGGCGCTCGGAACGCACGGGATCGGCGCGGTCGAGATCGTGAAGGGCATCGAGCGCTCGGAGTGGGCGCCGTTCCTCTCCATGCTCCTCCGGCCACCGGTCGCGGACGCCCCGTACGAGGGCTTTCTGGATCGCCTCGAGCAAGCCCCGGTGCGGAACCTCTCCGTGCGGGCCGCTTCCGACGTCGACGACCCCGGCGACAACGACGAAGAGGCGCTGACCGCGGCGAAGCGAACGTACGCCCAGTCGGTGAAGGTGGCCGAGGAGGTGATGAGCGACGTGCGCATCGGTCGCGCCGTGAACGTGCGGAAGGTGAAACGCGCGGTGCAGGGGATCGTGGATCAGGTCCTCTCCAACGAGTCGTCGATGATGACGATGACGACGCTGCGCGACTTCGACGAATACACCTTCACGCACTCCGTGAACGTCTCGATCCTGAGCGTGATCATCGGACAGCGCCTCGGCCTCGATCGTGTGCAGCTCTACGAGCTCGGCCTCGGCGCGCTCTTCCACGACATCGGAAAGCAGCGGCTCGACGCCGAGGTCATCAACAAGGCGGGGAGCCTCACCGACGAGGAGTGGGCTCAGCTCAAGGAGCACCCGACCGAGGGGTTGCTCGTGCTCTTCGGTATGCACGGCTTCGCCAACGCGCCCTACCGCCAGATGCTCATGGCGTACGAGCACCACATGAAGGTCGATCTCACCGGGTACCCGCAGAATCGGCGGGAGCGGGAGCCGTCGCTCTTCTCCCGCATCGTGGCCGTTGCCGACGCCTTCGACGCGGGCACCTCCGTGCGCAGCTACCAGTACGAGCCGTGGCCGCCCGACGCGGTGCTCCAGGAGATGAGGGACAATCCGAAGCGTGGCTTCGACAAGCTCCTCGTGAAGGTGCTCATCACCGCGACGGGGGTGTACCCGGTCGGGACGCTGGTCATCCTCGACACACACGAGCTCGCGGTGGTTGCCAAGGTCAACCCGGATCCCGACCTGCTGCACCGGCCCGTCGTCCGGGTGATCTCGGACCCCGTCGGCCTCCCGCTCGCGGAGCCGAAGGCGGTCGACCTCGCCGCCCCGGACCCGGCGACGGGTCGGCCGGCGCGTCAGATCATCAAGACGACCGATCCGCAGAAGTACGGTATCCGCGTCAGCGACTATCTGATCGCGTGATTTCCTCTGCGTTCGCCGCGCGGTGTGCCGAGGGGCGCACCGCGCTCGTGCCGTACGTGACGGCGGGGTATCCGGCCTTCGACGCGACCGTGGACGTCCTCGTGGCCATCGCGGACTCGGGCGCGGACGTGATCGAGCTGGGGATCCCGTTCTCGGACCCGCTCGCGGACGGCCCCACGATCCAGCAGTCGTCGTTTGCGTCGCTGCGGAGCGGCACCACCACCGAACGCGTGCTCCAGGATCTGTCGGCGTTCCGAGCCCGTCGCGAGACGCCGGTCGTCCTCTTCACCTACCTGAATCCGCTCCTCCGCTTCGGAATCGACCGCTTCCTCGTGGAGGCGAGCGACGCCGGCGCGAGCGGTCTCCTCCTGACCGACGTCCCCACCGGGGCCGACCCGACCATCGAGGAGAAGGTGATCGACTCCCCGCTCGACCTCGTCCGGCTGGTCGCTCCCACGACTCCGCTCGCGCGGGTCCCCGAGGTCGCGAAGGGCGGCTCGGGGTTTCTCTACTACATCTCGCGTACCGGGGTGACCGGTGCCCGCGACGAGGTCCGTGAGGAGCTTGCGACGGAGGTGCGCGCCGTGCGCGAGGTGGTCGATCTCCCCGTGGCCGTAGGCTTCGGGATCTCGACCCCCGAGCAGGCACGGAGCGTCGGATCGGTCGCGGACGGCGTGGTGGTCGGGAGCGCCCTCGTGCGCACGCTCGGGGAGGACGGGATCGAGGCGGGCGCACGCTTCGTGGCGTCGCTGAGGGCCGCGCTCGACTGACCCGACCGGCTCAACCGCTGTCCGCGTCGAGCCGCTCGGCGAGCGCCGGGTCGGGTCGCACGAAGATCGTCGACACGCGGTCCGGGACCACCGTGCCGGGTGCCGAGCGTCGCGGCTTGCGTACGTACTTGCGGCGGGTCCAGTCCACCGGCACGGTCGAGGACGTCCGCGCCTTCGAGTGGAGCGCCGCGAGGGTGCCGGCTTCCGCCAGGTCGCGTGCCGGCGGGTTCCCGTCGGAGCTCCAGCGCAGGATCACGTGGGCTCCCGCCGCGTGGCGTGCATGCAGCCAGACGTCGTTTGGGGCCGAATGGCGGAAGGTCAGGTCGTCGTTCTGCTTCGCGCCCCGGCCCACGCGGATCTCGAGACCGCCACTGCTCCGGAACGAGCGGTAGGGGAGGAGGGGCGCGTCGCCTCCGCGGTGCTGGGCCGGAGGGAGCTCCGGCAGCCCGGCGCGCACCTCGTCCGCTTCGGCCTCGCCGGAGCGGGCCTCCTGGAGCAGGGCCCGCAGTCGTGCCGCTTCCTCCTCGGCCTTCGCGATCAAGCCCGGGAGCCGCTGTGCCGCCCGCTCGGACCGACTCGCTCGATCGTAGTACGTTTCCGCGTTCTCGTTCGCTGCCTTGCCGGGATCCAGCTCGACGGAGCGCTCCGACCCGGTGAAGTCCGTCAGCTTCACCATGGATGCGCCCGGCGGGATCGATGCGTAGCACGCCAGGATGAGATCGCCGAGCGCCCGTAGCGCTTTGGGGTCTTCGCGCCCGTCGAGCTGGGCCCGAAGGCGCACGACGCGTCGCTCGGCCTGCGCGACGGCGCGCTCCGCCCGCTCCAGCAGCGCCGGGGACACCCCCAGGGCAGGGGGCGGCGTGCCCTCCGACTCCTCGGCTCGGGCCACGGCCTCGAATGTGTCCAGCAGCGAGCTCGCGGGCTCGCCCCGAATGCCGGCGAGCGGGAAAGGGTAGGGCTGAAGGCCACGCTCGGTCTCCAGCAGCACCGGAGATCCGTCCTCCTGCTCCACCACCTCTCGCCAGCGGACGTGCCCCTCCACCAGCACGGTCCGGTCGTCGCCCGACGCGCCTTCGCCCAGGAAGGTGGGCGCGTTCAGCGGCGAGACCCACGCGACCGTGCGTGTGAGCTCTCGGGCCCGGTCGGGCGGGGGGACGACCTCGAGCCGCTCGACCCAGCGTTCCACCGGCAGCTCCCCGTCCACCCCCGTCCGACGCGTCGGCTCGGGAAGCCGGTACGGGTGGCCGACCCGCGTGACACGCTTCCCCTCCCGCGTCGCGAGCACATGGCGCGCGACCCGTTCCCGACCTTCGGTGACCACCGCGTTCAGGCGGTTCCCGAGCAGCTCGACGATGACCTCGTGGCCGCCGGTCCCCGCCCGTTCGCCGATGAGCTCCAGGATCACGATGCGCTCGTCGGGTGGAGTCCAGACGCGGCGAACTCGGGCCCGGAGCGTCAGGTCGGTCGGCTCCGGATCGACGGGCTCCCGGAGCGAGAGCCACCCCCGGTCGGGGTGCAGTCGCCAGAGGAGCGTGCATTCGCGGAAGAAGAGAATCGCGTCCCGTGTCCGGGCGTCGAGTCGGATCGCGCGGAGCCGGGCACGCTCCAGACGGTCTTCCAGCTCACGGGCCAGTGCACGCGCCAGCAACGGATCCCATCGGATCGACATGCTCGAAGGTAGCCGCCCGGTATCCGGGGTGGAATGCGAGTCTGGAGGCTACGGCCGTGAATGCGTAACGTTGCGCGACGTCAAATGTTTATCGCTCTGCCGACCCGATCCGCGCCGACGTGACCGCCTCTCCCCGCGACCCACCCCACGAGCTCGTCGTCGGAGCTGCGGAGGGTCGGCTGCCGGAGTGGGCGGTCGCGGGTGCGAAGCGCCGAGAACACATGGCACGGGTCTCGAATCTCCTGGGTAGTTGGGCGGAGGCGCGAGCGCTGGACGAGGTGGACGTGACGCGGTGGCGGGCCGCGGGCCACCTGCACGACGTGCTGAGGGACGAGGAATTCGAGGTTCTTCGCGAGCGCCTACCTCCGTCCGAGCGCGACCTTCCGGGACCGCTGCTGCACGGGCCGGCCGCAGCCGAGTGTCTGCGTATCGAGGGGGTGGAGGACGGCCCGCTGCTCACCGCGGTGGCGTGGCACACCGTGGGCGACCCGCGCTTCGGTCCGCTGGGCCGGGCACTCTACGCCGCCGACTTCCTGGAACCGGGACGGAGCTCCGAGCCCGAACTGCGGGCCCGACTCCGCGCACGCATGCCCGACGCCCTCGACGCGGTGGTCCTCGAGGTCGCGCGGGCCCGTCTCGGACGGGGCCTCTGGAAGGGCACCCCGATCCTGCCGCGCAGCGCCGCCTTCTGGAACCGGCTCGTGGAGGAGCACTCGTGAGCCCGAAGCGTGGCGCCTCTCGTGGCGCGCGACGCAGGACGAAGGGCGCGCGGCGGACGTCCGGTCGAGGAGGCCGTTCCCGCCTCGCGGGGCTCGCCGCGCTCCTCGTGGCCGCGGCGGTCGGGGTCGTGGCCGGGATCGGAATCGGAATCGGCTCGGGCGCCGGGGAGGGGGTCGATTCGGCCGAGAACGCCCCGGAGCGCTGGAGCGGAGGTCGGGTGCGTGTCGAGGTGCT
>JANQME010000241.1 GCA_028280205.1 Longimicrobiales bacterium | reverse complement strand
TCCCAGGTCGGTCGCCGTGAAGTCGCGGAGCGAACCGCCGAAGGTCCCGAAGCCGGTGCGCTTTCCGGAGAGTACGACGACGTCGCGCTCGTGTCCCTGCGTTGCCATGAAGCCTGAGTCCGTGGTGGAGTTCTCTGGAAATCGAGGGCCGTCGGGTACCCCGAGGGCCGGGGCCGGTTCAGGAGCCCGGGGCGTCCAGGACCTCGCAGACCAGCCAGATGTGCCTGCGATTGTGCGCAAGCAACATCTCGAAACCCGTGCCCAGAGAGAAGCGCAGGAGGCCGAAGAAGGGCGACCCGAAGCGGATCCGCCCGAGGTCGAGGCCGCGCGCGCGCTCCATCATCCCGGCCATCCGGTCCTGCAGGCGGGCGAAGTCCGCCACCGCGCCGTCCGGCGTCGCCTCGGGGTCGGGCACCATCGAGCGGAAGGTCTTCAGGCGCCGCCTCGGGGGTGGCTCCATCGACCCGACGAACCACGCGGCGACCCGGGGGTGTCGGTACGGACCGTCGCTCCGCGGCCCACCCGCCTGGAGCGCGCGGTCGAGCGCCGACCCGGCCGCGTCGAGGTAGCGGGCGTTGATGATACCGAGGTGGGCGACGTGCCCGGTGGCCGACCAGCGCTTCGGGTCCGAGCGGACGAGCGCCTGCTGCGGCGAGAGCTCGTCGAAGATCGCGCCGACCTCCTCCTTCTGCCGACGGGCCTCGTCTACGAGCGCGTCGAGGTCGGAGGCCGTCTTCGGGATCATCAGGAGAACTCGGTCTCGGGCGCCTTCTCGAGGTACTGGAGGAAGGCCTGCTTGTTGTTGGCCCTCATGTACGCCTCTTCGGGGGTGATCCGGCCGGCCATGAGGAACTCGAGGATGTGCTGGTCGAGGAGCTGCATGCCGTCCTTCCTCCCCGTCTGGATGATCGACGGGATCTGATAGATCTTGCCCTCCCGGATCAGGTTCCCGATCGCCGACGTCCCGACCATGATCTCCATGGCGGCCATGCGGCTCTTCCCGTCTTTGCTGCGCAGGAGCACCTGCGCGATCACCCCCTTGAGCGACTCGGCGAGCATCGAGCGGACCTGATCCTGTTCGTCCGCGGGGAAGACGTCGATGATCCGATCGACGGTCTTGGGCGCCGAATTGGTGTGCAGCGTCCCGAAGACGAGGTGCCCGGTCTCGGCGGCCGTGATCCCCAGCTCGATCGTCTCCCGGTCGCGCATCTCGCCGACCAGGATCACGTCGGGATCCTCGCGCAGCGCCGCCCGCAGCGCGTTGGAGAAGCTCTTCGTGTTCGTGCGGATCTCGCGCTGGTTCACGAGCGACTTCTTGTTCTGGTGCACGAACTCGATCGGATCCTCGATCGTGAGGATGTGATCCGAGCGCGTGGCGTTGATGAGGTCGGTCATCGCGGCCAGCGTCGTGCTCTTCCCCGATCCGGTCGGCCCGGTGACCAGCACCAGCCCCTTGGTCAGCATGCACAGCCGCTTCACCGCCTCGGGCAGCCCGAGCTCGTCGGCGGTCATGATGGTGGACGGGATGGTGCGCAGGACGCACCCCATCCCCTTTCGCTGCCAGAAGACGTTCGCGCGGAAGCGCGCCAGCCCTTCGATCTCGTACGCGAAGTCGTAGTCCTGAAGGTCGATGAACGCGATCCGCCACTCCTCGTCCATGATCTCGTAGACGAGCGCCTCCAGGTCGGCGTTCGTGAGCTCGCGGAACTTGATGCGCTGGAGGTGGCCATGGACGCGCATGACGGGCGGAGAGCCCACCGTGAGGTGGAGATCCGACCCGCCCTGCTCCACGAGCACCTTCAGGAATTGATCGATCTGAGCCATGGAAGCCGTTCCGATTATCCGTCGAGCGGATCGAGCGCCCAGGAGAGGGTACCGTCCGCGGTCTGATGAATGTCGAGCGTCCAGAGAAGGCCCGCGGACCCGATCGAAGCGGCCTCGGTGTCGTCGGGAAGAAGGAGGAACACGGCGCGCGCGGCCTCCAACAGAGGCACGGCTGACTCCAGGGTTGCGCCTCCGAGGTCGATGCTGGCCACGTCGAAGCGGAACGGCCGCAGCGCCTCCGCCTCGCGGGCCCACTGCCCCGGGGCGGCGGGAATGCGGAGACTGAAGGCGTCGTCCTCGGCGCCGCCCTCGCCGACGTGCAGGTGGATGCTCCGACAACCCGGTCCGAGCAGCAGGCGGGGCAGGTGCACCCCGAGGACGCGGGCGAGCTCGGGCGAGCGGAAGCGCACCCCGATGCGCGC
>JANQME010000226.1 GCA_028280205.1 Longimicrobiales bacterium | reverse complement strand
AGGCTGCCGTGCAGGCCGCGAACAGCGCTCGGGTCAACGTCGACGAGCCGGTGCCGGCTCCGACGAACGACGAGCCCGACGTCGATCTCGACCTCGGCGAGGTCCCCCTCACGAGCGGCGACGACGAGGCGTACTCGAACGCGTACGCCGACCTCGTCTACCGGCAGGGAGGGCTCACGGCTCTGCACCATGCCGTGCGGGAGGGCGAGGCCGAGGCCGCGTTCGCGCTCATCGAAGGTGGGGCCGACATCGACCAGCGCACGGCCGGCGACCTGACGCCGCCGATGCTCATGGCGGTGGTCAACGGCCACTTCGACCTGGCGCTCGACCTGCTCGAGCGGGGTGCCGATCCGAAGCTGGCGAACCACGCCAACCTCACCCCGCTCTATGCGGCGATCAACACGTATTGGGCGCCGAAGGCACGCTATCCGCAGCAGCAGGCGTACCTGCAGCAGGAAGCGACGCACCTCGACGTGGTGGAGGCGATGCTCGACGCGGGTGCCGATCCGAACGTCCGTCTCTCCAAGCACCTGTGGTTCATGGAGTACACGTTTGCCCAGCTCGACGTCGACACGCGGGGAGCGACACCCTTCTGGCGCGCCGCTTACGCACTCGACATCCCGGCGATGAAGATACTCGTGGCGGCGGGCGCGGACTCGAACGTGCCGACGATGAAACCGCCGGCGCGCCGCTTCCGGCGTGGAGGTGGCAATGCGGAGGATCCATCGGGCCTCTCGCCCGTGCCGGAGGGTGGGCCCGACGTGTACCCGATCCACGCCGCGACCGGCCACGCCTACGGCACGGGCTTCGCAGGTGTGTCGCACCGACATGCCCCGGATGCGTGGCTGCCGGCCCTGAAGTATCTGGTCGAGGAGCTCGGAGCGGATGTGAACGCCCGGGACGCCAACGGCTTCGCTCCGCTCCACTGGGCGGCATCACGCGGTGACAACGAGGCGATCCTGTACCTCGTCGATGAGGGTGCCGACGCGACCGTGGTCGCTCGCAGCGGTCAGACGACGGCCGACATGGCCAACGGTCCGGTCCAGCGCATCTCGCCGTTCCCGGAGACGATCGAGCTGCTCGAGAGCCTCGGCTCGGAGAACAACAACAACTGCGTGTCCTGCGAGTAGTGCGCTTTCGAATGAGGCGTGTCTAGCGACCGACCCCCGTCGTGTCGCGCGGGACCCGCGGGATCGGCAGCGATTCGGGAAGGGGCCGGGGCGTCGCGAGCCGCTCGACCCGACTGACCAGCATCAGGTGATGGCCGGCGCGGGCCAGGCCCGACTCGTCGGCCGCGTGCCCGATGCGTCCGTCCCGGTCCGCGTCCCGTCCGTGCGCCATGGCTCGGACGACGTCGGCGAGGTCCTCCAGGAGTTCCAGCGTCGTCTCGGCGTCCTCCTGGGAGCGCTCGATGCGCCGTGCGAGCGTCACCGCGTCGTCCGCGAGCGCGAGCGCGTTCGTGGCGGCGTCCTCGACGAAAGGGGCGTGATACAGAAGCGCGGGTGAAGCCCCGGGATCCGCCGCCGCGTAGCGCACCTCGAGCCGGACGCCCTCCGCGGCACGCCGGAAGCCGAACCCCAGCCCGGCTCCTCGCTGCACGAGCGAAGGGTCGATCGCGTGCACCACGTTCGCCATGTTCGTGCGCATCGCCCGTACGTTCGTCGAATCCCTCCCGGCGATCGTCACGTACGCCGCGGCGATCTCGGCCTCCACCATCCCCGTGGGAAGTAGCCCCATCCGATAGGGCGTCTCCTCGCTCTCGCCCAGGATTCGCCAGAGCGCATCGATCACGGGCGTAGGCAGGGTCGGCGCGGACAGCGTGTCCACCGCGCCGACCGACATCGAGTCGAGCACGGCCGTCGAGTCCGGAAGCTGGGCCGACGCCTCGAGGGGCTGGAGGGCCGCACCCGCCCACAGGAGGGCGAGCGGAACCGGGACGTGCGGACGCGCGGAGATCAGTCGCCGATTCCTTCACCGCGGATCAGGAAGCCGAGGTGCTGCTCGGCCTGGGCCAATCCTCCTTCACCCTCCTGCCACCCGATGCGTCCGTCCCCGTCGGCGTCCCGTCCCTCGGCGAGCGCCGACACCAGGGTCGTGAGCTGCTCGAGGAGCTCCGCGGCCTCTTCGGCCGAGTCTGCGTCGACGATGTCGTCCGCCACCTCGACCGCCTCGTCGGCGACGTCCGCGGCGCTGCGGGCCGCCGTGGCCACATGCACACTGTGCGTCCGGATCGCTTCGCCTGCACCCACCGAGGCCACGGCCAGTTCGACGTAGTGCGCAGCTCTACGCGCCGCACGGGCCATGCCGTACCCGAGGCCCGGCCCGGAGTCGACCTCCTCCGGATCGAGCGCGTGGATCACGTGACCCGCGTGACGCTGCATCGCTTCGAGGTCCGTCGGATCGCGCGCGGCGAGCGCCGCGTGCTGTTGTGCGATCTCGGCCTCCGCGCGCGCTGTCGGCAGGAGGCCCCGGCGGTCCGGCGTTCCCCGGAAGCTCTCCGCGACGTGCCGGATATGGACGTGCGCGGGTGGAGGATCGCGCAGGGCTTCCTCCGGAGGTGCGTCCTGTCCGGACGCACGGTCGGACACGACCAGCGCGGAGGCCGAGACGAGGAGCAGGAGCCGGGCCGTGCGCCTCACGGTGCGGAGGTGCTCGACGAGCCGGGTACAGAGAGCTGCCCGCACGTCAGTTCACCGTCACGTTGACGGTATCCCGTGCCTGCCCGGCGTTCGCGACGGCGATGCCCACCACTTCGTACGTGCCGGCCGAGTCGTACGCATGCCTGAGGAAACCTCCGATCTCGAGAGGCGCGTCGAAGGTGAGCGTGTCGGCCGTCGCGTCGCCGTAATCGAGGAAGATGATCGCCAACCCGGTACCTGTGGCCTCGTATTCGAAGCTCACGCTGTCTCCCACGGACGCCGTGGTGGGGCTGGCCTCCAGGCTGAACGTCAGAGGTCGTACCCCTGTGACGTCGTCGAGACAGGCGCCGAGCACGAGAGCGGCGCCGAGCGCGAGGAGACCACGGCGAAGGAGGGGAGAGGCGGTCATCAGCGTCCGAAGAGCAGGGAGGAGAGTGGAATCTCGATGATCGACTCGTCAGGGGGCTCGCCCGGATCCGAGTCTTCCGGATTGCGCGCTTCCGTGATCACGGCCACGATCGCCCCGGTGAGGCCGGCCGCCGCCGCGAGGAGGAACGCGGTTCCGGTCTTGTTCAGCTCGCGTCGCTCGAAGGAGACGACCTCCGCACGGGGCACCACGATGCGCTGCTCGATGACGCGCTGGGCCATGCCGACCGCGCGGCGCGCGACCGGGACCCGCAGGACCACCTGGTCAGCTTCGACACCCGCGAACTCGCCACGCACCGGTGCGCCCTCGCGGTGATCCGGCATCACCTCGAGGAGTTGATCGCTCCCCGCACTCGTCACGACGAGCCGCGCCCCCGTACCCGGAGGCGTCACGTCGAGGTCGGCCGGCACGTAACGATAACAGGAGGAGAATACGGCGGCGACGAGCGCGACGGCCGCCGGGCGGAGCATTCTCCGCGTCGTTGTCATAATCATGCAAGGAATCTGAGTGAACGAGCGGTCGGAGGGGAGGGCGGGCGACCCTCACCGAAGAATACGCAGCACCCGATCGGACAGCGCCAGGGTGAGCGGCACACCCGCGAAGAGGACGACGGCTCCAGCTGTCTCGGTTCCTCCGTCCCCGCTGAGAAGCAGGAGGTAGCCTCCGATCAGCGTGAAGGACGAGGCGACGAGCGACGGAACGAGACGCCCACGACTGCGCTCCGTCCCACCGGCCCAGCGCGCCACGAGCCCGCCCGCGACGGCGGGAAGCACGACGCTCCCCACGCTGGCCCCGAACGTGCGCAGCCCGTCGCATTCGGTTCGCAGCGCGAGCGGCTTGTCCTCCGGGGTGAAGAAGCAGGAGTCCGCGAAGCTCGTGGAAAGCGCCACCGTGGCCGCCGTCGTGAGCGCGCTCGCGCCCAGGACCTTGAACCACGGGTACGGCTCGGACTCCCCCTCCCAGCCCCAGCCCGTGATGTATCGGCTGAGGTCACTCTCGATGCGATCCCGGCCCGTCTTCGTCTCGATGAGCAGGACCCCCTGACCCGATCGCATGCCGTACCGTGCGCCCGCCTGGGCCGGGGAGAGGACTTCCACCCGCTGGATGTCGGCCAGTGGCATCGTCGTGTAGATCGTGGACGGATCGTTGATCGGGACCCCGTCGATGCGGACTTCGACACCGTCGCACCGGCCACGGTTGTTCCCCGAACGGATCGCCCGGTACGTGACGCAGACCCCGGCGCCGAGCCCGGCGCGGGTGTCGACTCCCGGAAGGGCGCTCTGAATCAGTTGAGCGAGATTCTCGCCGGAGCGCGCTGCGAGGTCGATGCGGTCGGGTCCAATCTCGTTGATCGAGAAGCCGGACCGGACGCGTCGCTCCTCGAGCTCCGAGAGCGTTTCGACGAGCACCGCATCGAGCTCGATCGCTTGCCGGTCGATCGCGACGCTCAGGACCGATGTCCGATCGACGGCGACCGTGACGGTGCGGAGATGGGCTCCGTACGCGATGTGCTCGAAGGTGACCTGGACCTCCCCGGGGAAGATCCCTTCCACCAAGAAGCGTCCCTCGTCGTCGGTGACGACCGGGGCCCGCCCTTCCACCCGCACCACCGCGTCGGCCACCGGGGCGCCCGACGTCCGATCGACCACGCGCCCGGCCACACGCCCCGCGTCCTGGGCCGCGAGCGGAGTCGGCGTCAGAGCCGCCAAGAGGAGCAGAGTACGAACCGACGAGGGGCGCACGGGAATCGGTTTCAGAGATGTGTCGACCGACGTCGTCCGCCGGTCGGCATGAACGCAGTAAAGATACGCGCATGCGACGCAAGGGTTTCTCGGGCTGGGCAGGAGCGAAAGGGCCGCCCCCCGCCGAAGCAGGGGACGGCCCGGGACGACACGTCCGACAGTCGTCGAACGCCGACGGCCCTACATCAGCCGACCGTCTCCAGGTTCGGATTCAGGTTCCGCTCCGAGTTCGGGATGTCGAAGCAGAGCTGACGGCCCGTGAGTCCCGGGATCAAGGACTCGACCGGGTCAAGCCCCACCTCGAAGCGCCCGAATAGGTCGGAGACGGCTTCGAAGTCCGGCAGCTCTAGATCACCCGGCGTCCCGTTCTGATCCCATCGCTTGTGGTCACCGAGCGTCCGGCCCTCGTAGTGGAGCTCGATGGCACGCTCCCGCTTCAGGATCCGCCACGCATCGGCCACATCCACCGGATCCGGCCACGGCTCCAGGGGAAGCCCGACCGGTGCCGTACCATTGGGCGACGCGACCGTCGTGATCTCCGCGCGCATCGCGTTGATATCGTCGACGGCGGTCTGCGCAGCGCCACCCGTGGCGAGCGCCGCCTCGATTTCGATGAGGCGCATCTCCCGCCCGCTCGCGAGCCGGACCGGGTCGCTATCACCCGTGTATTTCGTCGGGCGGTGGAACCAGACTCGACCGTATCCGTCGAGGGCGCCCACCGCGAAGTCCGTCTGGCCGAACTCCCACGCGACGCGCGGATCTCCGGAGGTCTCGAAGTACCCCGTCCCCGGAATCGGCCGACCGAAGCCCACGGGCTCACCGGTAACCTCGTCGATGTCGGGTGTCCCCGTCGCCGCTAGGTCGGGCTGGTTCCCGTAGTACGAGGCCCACATCGAGTATGAGCCGTACGGCTGACCCGCCACCGCCCAGAACATCGAGTTACGCGTGTCGGCGTTCTGCGCATCCGTGGTCAGGTCGAAGCTCCACTCGTTGTCCGTGATCTGTCCGGCGTCTGCTGCGGCGTCGGCCCATGTGAAGCCCGCCACGCCGTATGTGGCGAGGTACGCCCTGATCTGCGCACGGCCTGCGTACGCGGCCAGGCGCAGATCCGCGTCCTCGGCGAGCGCGATGGCCTGCGTGAAGTGGGCTTCGCCCCGTACGAGATACGAGTTCGCCGGATCGGTGCTCGGAACCACGAAGGGCTCGCCGCCGTCGATCACGCCCTGGCAGAAGTGCTCTCCGAGGACCCGATTCGCATACCCCGCCCAGACATACGCCAGAGCGAGCTGGTCCGGGTCTGCGTCTTCTGCGTCCGTGAGGATCTGGATCGCCGTCTCGGCGACGAAACGAGCCTGCTGAAGCTCATTGTACTCCGAGCCCTCGCCAGGGTTGACCGTTCCGGCCTGATTATCCGGGTCGTGACCGTGCGCTCCGGTCTGACCGGCGGGGATCATCTCCCGCGCCATGAGCAGACCTTCGCGCGCGATTCCGTCTTGGCCGACCAACCCGAAGACGAGCTGGCGCTGCGCCCCGTTGACGAGCCCTTCCCGGGACTCGGGCTCGGAGAGGAACTCGTTCACCACCGGGCCGGGGTTCTCCACCTCGCACCCGGTGGTGAATGCCACCGCGAGGGCGAGTACGCCTGCCGCAAGGTTGCGATGCTTCATCTTGGCGAACTCCATCAGAACGAGAAGCGGAGGTTGATCCGGAACGTCGTGCCCGGAGGCAGCGTTTCCTCGAAGTTGTAACCCTGCTGGTTTTCGCGCGGGTCGTTCGGCGGGTCCGCGGCCGTCTCCGGATCCATGAAGGGCATCTCCTTCATCCAGAGGAAGGAGTTGTTGAGCGCCATCGTGAGGACGGCGTTGTTGAACCGGTCGGGCATGATGAAGTCGACCGGGATCGTCGCGGACACACTCCGCAGCTTGAAGAAGGTCGCGTCCCACATGAAGCCTTCCTGTCGAGACGTGTTCCCGCAGCGCGCCATCCAGATGGCGGGGATCCCCGACTCGACCTCGTTCGAGTTCTGCGGATCCACGTAGTACGGGAAGCAGATGGGCGATCGGACCGAGCGACCGATCGGGTACATCTGCTCGCTCATATAGAAGCCGCCCTTGTAGTCACCACGCGCAGCCAGCGTGATCCCGTACGGCATCCGCACCGTCAGCGATGGGCTGATGAACGTCGTCGGCAGGTTGGGACCGAAGAAGTACTCGTTTTCACCGTCGCCCACGCCGCTGAACTCCGGGTCGCCCGGCTGGACGAACTCGACCTCGTCGAACGAGTCGACGAGCTGGTCCGGGTTCGCGACCCGCGCGTTGCAGCGTGCGAAGAGCGGGTACCCGACGACGAGCGGCGAGTTGTTGGCGTTGGAGCAGTCGACCGAGACGGTCGGGTCGTCGAGCGACACGATCTCGGACTCGTTCGTCGAGACGCCGAGGCCGAGGTCCACGCCCCAGTCGGAGCTCTGGAAGACCGTCGCGTCGATCTGAAGCTCGATGCCGTGGTTACGGATCTCGCCCACGTTGGTGAGCTGACTCTCGGTGAAGCCGTTCGAGGGAAGCTGTGGGACCTCGAAGAGCGCGTCAGCCGTGTTCTGCACGTAGTACGTGAAGGACGTCGACAGACGGTTGTTCAGGAAGGTCGCGTCGAAGCCACCTTCCAACTCCGTCGTGACTTCGGGACCGATGTCCGGGTTCCCGACGTTCTCCGGCACGAAGGCGGGAATGCCTGCGAGTCCTTCGGGCTCCCACGTCCGGACCGCGTCGAAGGCGCCGGGTGCGCGGCCCGACTGACCCCACGCGGCGCGCAGCTTGAACTCACCCCAGTCGGGGTAGAAGTCCTCGTCGGACAGGACCCACGACGCGCTCGCCTTCGGGAAGGTCTGGAGACCGAAGTTCGTTCCGAAGGCGCTGTTTCCGTCCACGCGCACACCGAGCGTCAGGAAGTACTTCCGGTTCACGTCGAGGACGTTCTGGAAGAAGAAGCCGGCGTTCCAGAGCTTCTGTCGGGTTTCGAACGCCTGACGCACCGACGCGGAGTTGATCGTCGGGAAGGGTGCGCCGGGGAAGTTCTGGCCGAAGGCCTCGACCGAGCGTTCATCGTCCCCGATGACCTGACCACCCCAGGAGAAGGTGCTCGCGATGCCCTCCTGGACATCGAACTGGTACGACCCGACGTAGTCGAGCGAGAGCACGCGGTTCTGGAAGGTGTTGTTCAGCAGCCGCCCGTCCGGCGTCTGCGGCCACGCGAAGGGACGCAGGTTGCGGTGCCCGCGCTGCGTCCAGTCGTACCCGACGATGAGGCGGTTCGTCATCCGCTCGAGCGGTGTGTACGTGAGCGTGAGGCCCGTCGTGAAGCGCTCCACGTCCTCGGCGATGTCCTGATCCAGGAAGACGCGGAGTG
>JANQME010000171.1 GCA_028280205.1 Longimicrobiales bacterium | reverse complement strand
TTCCGCGGCCCCCGAGTCGCGGCCCCATTGAAGCCGACGCGCCGCCGATCATGCGGCCGCCACCGTCGGCCCTTCCGCGGCCCCCGAGTCGCGGCCCCCGAGTCGCGGCCCCATTGAAGCAAGAAGGTGTCGAAGGCTGACCCGATCCGGAGCGGAGCGCCTTCCGCGGCCCCCGAGTCGCGGCCCCATTGAAGCTCGAAGTCATTTACCGAGCACGGTGTCGTGATCGGTCCTTCCGCGGCTCCCGAGTCGCGGCCCCATTGAAGCCGCGTCGACATCTTCCGGCCCGGCCAGACCTCGGGACCTTCCGCGGCCCCCGGGTCGCGGCCCCATTGAAGCCCTTCCTTCGGCATGTTCGGCACGAGGTCCGGGATCCTTCCGCGGTCCCCGGGTCGCGGCCCCATTGAAGCGAGCTGGCCTTGAACTGCACGTTGACGGTGCGACTGCCTTCCGCAGCTCGAGCGGCCGACGGCCGGCGGCTGGAAGACGGTGCAGACGTTGAGGGAAGCGTACCAGCACGTGGACGACGAGACTATGTTACGCGTCGTGCTGGAGGCCGGGGAGCTCAGGGAGGCGAAGTGAGCCCGGCCGAACGTACACACCAACGTACACACCCCTGAGGCTGTGTTGGTAGGAGACGCCAGAAGCGGCGTGTTGAGGGGAAAGCAGTACTACAACGGGGCGTGGCGCAGTCCGGTAGCGCACCTGCTTTGGGAGCAGGGGGTCCCCGGTTCGAATCCGGGCGCCCCGACTGGATGGCCCGGCGCCTTGGCGCCGGGCCGCTCTCGTTTCCGGCGCCCGGATTCGCGGGCACGCGCAGCGTGGCCGCCGGGCTCACGGAGTGCGGACGAGGACTGCAGGTTCGACCCAAGGCGCCTGAGCGGGTACCGCGAGAGCCGCCCCGTAGATCCCCCAGGGGAGCGAGGACGGGCGAAGCCCGCCGCAGCTCAATCCGGGCGCCCCGATTGATGAAGACGGGTTGACCCTCGGCAACAGGTACCCGGGCCGGCACGCGACGCCTACGGACTCAGCCCCGCCCGCCGCTCGAGGTCGCCGAAGGCCGTTGCGGCGCGGACCGGCTCGAGCAGCGGATGGTGCCAGGTGAATGCGAGCCCGAACCCGCCATGATCCACCGCCTCCGTGAGGCGCGCCCGTGCCCCCTCGACGTCCCCGACGGCCGCGTGATACAGAGCTTCCAGCTCGGTCCGACCTCCCGACATGCCGATGGCGCCCACCGGGACACGCCCGGGTGCGCCACCGCGCGCGAAGCCCTCGGCGGCCCGCAGGAAGTCATCGGCCACCGCGAACTCCACCCCGGTCAGCTCGGCGGCGCGGTGGAAGGCGTCCGGCGCGTCTTCGTATCGGCCGGCGGCCAGGAAGAGGAAGCCCATCTCGGTCCACAGACCCGCATCCTCAGGCGCCGTCAGCGCCAGCGCCTCCTGGGACTCGGCGATCGCCTCGTCGATCGAACCGTACGCCGCGAGCACCCCCGCGGCGGCCCGGCGGACCTGCGGCGACAGTCGGTCCACGACGATGGCGGCCCGAGCCCGGGCCACCGCCTGCTCGGACCGGCCCAGCGCGGTGAGCACCTCCGCATGCCGGACGAGCGCCGACGACGAAGAGGGATTCGTCGCGACCACCGCCGCGAGCTCCTGCTCGGCCTCCGCCCAGTCGAGCGAGAGCGCGTGGAAGTAGGCACGGGTCGTCCGTGTATCGAGCGAGGTCGGGTCCAGTCGCGAGGCCGTCTCGGCCGCTGCGAGGCCGGCGTCGATCGCCTCACCCGGGTCCGCGGCCACGCCCAGCTCGAGCTGCTGGACGTACGACTCTGCGAGGCCAGTCCACGCCGGCGCGTAGGCCGAATCGAAGCCGATCGCCATGCTGAAGTTGTCGATCGCGTCCCTCACCCCGCCGGGCGTCCTGCGCTCCACGTTGAACGTCCCCCACAGGTACTTGTCGTACGCCATCGCGTTGGTGGGCTCCGTCGCCTCGACCGGCTCGCCCCGATCGAGCGCTGCGGCGATGGCGGCCGCGATCTCGGACTGGACCCGGAAGATGTCGGTCACGACCCGCTCGTACTGCCCACCCCAGAGCTGGGGTGCGCCGGCCTCGACCGGCACCAGCTCGGCCTCCACCCGCACGAGATCCTCGGACTTGTCGACACGGCCGCGCAAGACCGCCTGGACGCCCAGTCGCTCACCGACCTCGACCGGATCCGCGGCCGTGCCGCGCATCTGGAACGAAGAAGCCCGTGCGGCGACGTCCAGCCCGTCGGAGCTCGACAGGATATCGCGTAGCGCATCCCCCAGGCCGTCGGCGAAGTAGTCGTCCTCCGGTGCGCCGACATTCTCGAAGGGCAGCACCGCGACGGATCGGATCGCCCCCTCGACCGGGGCTTCCTCACCCCCGGCGCCGGTGGCGTCGGTGAGCCACCACCCGGCTCCGAACGCGACCGCGATCCCGGCGAGAACGGTGATCGAGCCGCTGCTGAGCCAGGTCGGAGACGGGCCGTCGCCGGGCGGTCCGGTACGGCGGATCCCCTGGGGCGTGAAGTCGAACACCCACGACAGCGCGAGCGTGATCGGAAAGCCCACGATCGCGGTCATCACGAGCAGGCTGATGACCCACTCGGGAGCCTGGAGGGCCGAGAGCACCAGCTCGGCACCTTCGAGCAGGGCGTAGACACCGGCTCCGTAGATCAGTGCAACGCGTACGACACGTCGGCGCTTCAGCTCCGCCAGGAAGCCTTCGCTCTGTGGGGGGTCATCGTCCATGATGGGGTGCGTACCCGGGCTGCGACGATCCGTGCGCCTGCGCGTCCGGACCGATTCGACCGTTTCTCCTACCCGCCCGTCAGCCGGTACAGCTCCACCTCGGCCGCGATCCTGCCGAACCCCGGCCACCACGGATCCTGGACCAGCTCCTCGAGCAGCGCGTGGGCCCCCGTCGTATCCCCCTGGACGATCATCCAGTTGGCGACACCGTAGCCGACGGTCTCGCGACGGTACGGGGCATCGGGGCCCGGATTCAGGAGCTGATCGGGGGTCATGACGCCCTTGTACATCAACAGGTCGTGGTAGTAGGCGACGTTCTCGGAGATCTCGAGGTCGGCGTCGACGGCGTCGAGAAGTTCCTGGACGACCGCGTCTCGGCCGTCGCGAGCGGCGGCCCGGACGGCCCACTCCGACATCGCCACGAAGGACTCCGGATCGTCCGCATTCTGGGAGCACGACCGGAAGCCGTCGCCCTGGGCGGCTCGGGCCTCGGCCGAGTCGGCCATCTCCATGCAACGGAGGTACTCGTCCGCGGCGTCTGCGAAGCGGCCGGAGAGGAAGTAGGCGAGGCCGAGGTGGTACGAGACGTCCCAGTTCAGGGGCGCCCGGTCGCGCGCGGCCTCGAGGTCCTCGACGGCGCGGTCGAAGTCGCGAATCGAGATGTAGCGATGGCCGCGGTAGCGGTACGCCCGCCAGTCGTCCGGGGCCAGCTCGATGACCCGGGAGTACAGCTCCATCGCCTGACGGTACTGCCAGACGTTGCGCCGGACCCGACCGGCGGCGATGAGAAGGTCGATGTCATCCGGGGACTCGGCGAGCGCCGCGTCGGCCTCGGCGATCGCACCGGTGCTGTCCTCCCGCTCGAAGAGGGGCTCGCCGAAGAGCGAGACGGCCTGCTGACCCGGCTCCATCGCCGCGGACGCGGTCGGCTCGCCGGCGGCGTCGGCCGGGTCCGACTCGTTGCCGTCGGCCGCACCGCAGCCCGTGATGAGCGCGACGGCGGCGAGGGCGACGAATGGGAGAGGCCGGAACGGGTCGCGATGGCGGGCGGCTCGGTG
>JANQME010000169.1 GCA_028280205.1 Longimicrobiales bacterium | reverse complement strand
ATGCCGTAGCATCGGGGAGGAGCTATGACGCGGTATGACGCCGCGGGCACCGCCCGAAGGGTGGTCCCCTCGTGCCCTTCGGGTTGGGGCGGCACGGCTGCATCTCCGTCGTTGGCGCTCCTCGGGGTAGCTCACGGCTACGCGCTCGTCGCGCCGCCTAGGATCTGAAGCCGTGGCGCTCCCAACGCGGCTCGCCCCGTGACTCGGACAGGCTCCTAGCCACCAGCTCGAGGCGATCGAGGCAAGCGCAGCACGGGAGGCGAGCCCCGCCCCGATGCAAAGCCCGGGGGCTTCACCATCCCCGGTCGTGCGGTATCATGTTCCCGCGATTTTAACGGCGGCGGGCCCACCCCACGACCCGGAGACGACGATGGAGCTTCGGTCACATGCCCAACGCGACCCGAGCGGCATGTACCGCTGGCTGGCACGTTGAGCGCGGAGCCCGGCGAGTCCGCCGGCCCGAGGGACCTCGTGTTCACCCTCTTCGGCGAGTACCTCCTGAAGCGCGACGACTCGGTCTGGGTCGGCAGCCTCATCACCCTCCTCGAGCCGTTCGGCCTCTCGGAGGGAACGGTGCGTACGGCGCTGTCCCGCATGGTCAAGAAGGGCTGGCTCGAGGGGCGGCGGGACGGCCGACACGCCTTCTACTCGCTCACCGAGCGGGGGCGACGACTCCTTGAGGAAGGAACCGAGCGCATCTTCCGACCGGAGCGTGGTGACACGTGGGACGGCCGTTGGCTCCTGCTCGCGTACTCGATCCCGCAAGGTGACCGCCGGCTGCGTGATCGGCTGCGCGACCGCCTCGCCTGGCTCGGGTTCGGGTCGATCGGCAACGGGGTCTGGATCTCTCCGCACGACGTGTCCGAAGAGGTCGACCGGCTCGCCGAGGAAATGGGCCTTCACGAACGCTTCGTGGCCTTCCGGGCGGAGCGGGTCGCCGGAGAGGGTGTCGAGGAGATCGTGGGTCGGTGCTGGGACCTGGACGCGCTGGCCTCACGGTACCGCAGCTTCCTCGGACGATGGCACGCAGTGCGCGCCCGGCTCGACGCGAAGGCGGAGTCGAAGGAGCGCTGCTTCACGCTCCGCTTCGACCTGATCCACGAGTATAGGCGCTTCCCGCTCGAGGATCCGTACCTGCCGCGCACGCTCCTGCCCAACCCCTGGCCGGGAGACGAGGCCGCCGCGCTCTTCCTGGAGCTGCGGGACGGGCTCGTCGGGCCGGCCGACGCCTACGTGGATACCGTCCTCGCCGAGGCGAGGGCCGCGTGAGCTGGGCGCCGCGTCCGGTTCCGGCACCGCGTGGCTGGGTCGTGCTCCGGCACCTCGTGCTGGCCGGTACGGGAGGCCTCGCGCTCGCCCTTCTCCTGGCACCACGGGAGACCAACAGGATCTTCTGGTTCGCTCTGGTCCCCGTTCTGCCCATCCTCTTCCTCGTCAACGCGGAGCTCTGGCGGAACGTGTGTCCGGTGGCGACGCTCTCGACCCTCTTCGGCGAGGGACGCACCATCCGCCCACTCGAAGCCGTGCGAGCTCGACGGATGGCCGCGTTCGGCATCGGGCTCTTCCTGCTGCTCGTCCCGCTGCGACGCCTGCTCTTCGACGTCTCCGGACAGGCCACCTTCGGCCTGGTCGCGGCGGCGGCCGGCGCCGCCTTTCTGGGAGGGCTGCGCCTCGACCGGAAAGCGGGGTTCTGCAACGCGTTCTGCCCGATCCTGCCGATCGAGCGACTCTACGGGCAGCGTCCTCTGGTGTCCGTGCCGAACGCGCGCTGCGGTCCGTGCCGGGCGTGCACGGAACACGCGTGCTTCGACCTGAACCCCGAACGCTCCGGACTCGTGAGTCTCGGACCGGATGCCGCGTCCCGGCGGTGGGTCACGACCCCGTTCGGGGCCTTCGCATTGGCCCTGCCCGGCTACGTGGTGGGGTTCTACCTGGCTCCCGACGCCTCGACGGATCCTTCGGCTGCGGTCGTATACGCGACGGTCCTGGGGTGTGCCGCCGTGAGCTGGGGCGCGCTCGCGGCCGCGGCGCTCGCCGCTTCGGTCCGTCCGGCGGTCGCGCTCGTGGGCGCGGCCGGGCTCGCCGCCGGGGCCTACTACTGGTTCACGCCGGCGGTCGTCGCCGGAGCGTGGAACCTCGACCCCGGATGGGCGACGGGCCTGCGCGTGCCGACGCTCTCGATCGTCGCCTTCTGGACGCTGCGCGGGTGGCGCCGCACGCCCGACGGCGCCCCGACGAGAGGCGGCCGGTGACGCGGCGTCGACGCGGCTGCCGGCGCGGCGCCTCGGCCGCCGTCGCACTCCTCGGCCTGCTCCCGGGGGCGTGCGTTCCGGGCGCGGGTCCGGACGCCCGGCTGCGTTCCGCGTACCTGCGGCTCGTCGGCCTCGAAGATGCTCGACCCAACGGAGGCTCGGAGCTCTCACGCCTGGTGCAGGCCGCCGACACGGAGGAGGCGCTGCTCCGCGCCACGGCCGTGCGCGGCCTCGGTCGTCTCGAGAATCCCGAGATCTCGTCGGTGCTCGAGCATGCGCTCCTCGATCCCGCTCCGGAGGTCCGCATCGAGGCCGCCTGGGCGGTGGCCCAGGCGCGCTGGGGCACGTCGGGAGACCCCGCCCTGCCTGCGCTCCTCGAGGCCCTCGACGCCGAGCGGGACACGGGCGTCCGGGGTGAGCTGGCGCGCTCGATCGGGCGTCTGAGACTCAACGAGCCGAACCGCGAGCGGGCAGCCACGAAGCTGGTCGATCTCGTCGGCGAGGACCCGGAAGCGACTCCGATCCGGGAGCTGACCGGAGCGCTCCTCGGCCTCGAAGCGCTGTTGCGCTCGGGCGCTCCGCCGCCGCGGCCGACGGCCCGC
>JANQME010000060.1 GCA_028280205.1 Longimicrobiales bacterium | reverse complement strand
AGAGCGCCACCGGGCGGTGCAGGGAGGACGGCACGCACGAGGACGGCCGACGGAGCAGGGCGTGGAACGTGGAACGGCGCATGGTCGGTGCGGGGCCGCGGAGCGGGCGGCCTCGCCCGTTCCTAGTTCGTGCGGTGCTTCTTCGAGACCTCGTCGAGCAATCTCAGCTCGGCCTGTGTCAGGGACGACATCCCCTCGGCGGAGATCTTGTCGAGCACGGCGTCGACCTGATCGTACAGGGCCTCGTTCTCTCTCAGCTTCTCACGTCCCCGGCCCCGGGACGCGGTCGCGTGCTCCTCTTCTTTCTCCTCCCCGGGGACGATCGCGAGGCGCCGCTTCCTGCGTGCCGCGCGCTGCACGCCCTCCAGCACCTTCCCGGTGCGGAAGTCCGCCTTCAGGTAGAGCCAGCCGGCCACGAGCCCACCGAGGTGCGCGAAGTGCGCGACCCCGCTCCCGCCCTGCGCGCTCCCGGTGGCGCCGAGAAGCGCCACGATGCCGAAGAAGGCGACGAGGTACTTGGCGAGCACCGGGAAGATCCCGAAGACGTAGATCGGCGCGTTGGGCCAGTTCATGGCGAAAGCCAGCATCACGCCGTACACCGCGGCCGACGCGCCCACGATGGACGCCGGCATGAACAGGAAGCTCAACGCCACGCCGCCCAGGCCGCAGACGACGTAGAAGCGGAGGAACTCCCGCTCTCCCCAGCGCGCCTCGAGCGGCGGACCGAAGAAGAAGAGGAAGAGCATGTTCCCGAACAGGTGCATGAGGTCACCGTGCAGGAACATGTAGGTGAACGGGCCCCACGGCCGGAAAACGATCTGGCGCGGCTGGAACGCGAACCAGTCGAACATGAAGTCGCTCAGCACGAGCTGCAGAGCGAACACCACCGCGTTGGCGATGAGGAGCCGCTTGACCATCGGCGTGGGCGTCAGCCCGATGCCGAAGGAGTTGAAGCCTGGGCTCGTCTGGTAGCTCATCGAAACGCGTCTGGCCGATGCCGTGATTCGGGGATCGTATCCAACCCCCGGCTCCGGGGCAGGTTCCTGGCGGCAGCGCCGCTCATCCAGAATGGACTCCGGAGCGCCGGAGCGCGAGCCGGACGATGCGGTCGCACAGCTCCGGGAAGTCGATTCCCGCGGCTCGTGCGGCTTTCGGAAGCAGGCTGTTCGCGGTCAATCCGGGCAGCGCGTTGGCTTCCAGACACCAGGCCCGGCCCTCCTCGTCGACCATGAAGTCCACACGCGAGTAGTCCCGGAGTCGCAACGCCCGGTGCACGTCGAGCGCCAGGCCACGAAGGCGCTCGGAGAGGTCGTCCGGGATGTCGGCCGGGAAGATCTCCTCCGCGAGTCCCGGCTGGTACTTGCACGCGTAGTCGAAGATCTCGTGTGCCGGCACGATCTCGCCGACGGGCAGCGTCCCGTGGCCGATCACCCCGACGGTGAACTCACGGCCGGGGTGGTACCGCTCGAAGAGCACGAGGTCGTCCCACGCGCGGCTCTCCTCCAGCGCCGCTTCCAGCTCGGCGCGGTCGTGCGCCAGCACGAGGCGCAGGGAGGAACCACCGCCCGCAGCCTTCACGATGACCGGGAGCCCGAGCTCCGCCTCGACTTCGTCGGCCTCCACCGGACCGACGAGCCAGTCGGGCGTCGGCACACCGGCGTCGCGCAGCAGCCGCTTCGCGACCTCCTTGTCCATGGCGAGCGAGCATCCGAGACGGTCGCTCCCCACGTACGCTACGCCGGCCACGTCGAGCAGCGCCTGGACGGTCCCGTCCTCGCCGCTTCCGCCGTGCAGGGCGACGAAGAAGACGTCGACGGGCCCGAGCGCAGGGTCGCGCGCGAGCTCGACGGTGTGCGCCTCGTCCAGGCGCCCCGGCGTCGAGGCGGGCGGCGCCGCGCGCACGCCCTCGGTCAGGAGTCGGGCTTCCTCCGCCGCGGACAGGACACCCGAGACGGTGTCGACCGCGACCACGTCGTGGCCCGCCTCGCGGAGCGCTTTCGCCACCTGCGCTCCCGACGCGAGCGAGACGTCGCGCTCGTCCGATGTCCCGCCCAGCAGCACCGCCACCTTCAAGCGGCTGCTCACCCCGCGAGGGCCCGCACGACGTCGTAGCGGGTGATGATCCCCACGATGCGGCCGTCGTCGCGGACGAGGCAGGCCGCGTTGTCGCGTGCCAGCAGCGGGCGCACCGCCTCGGCGTCCGTGTGGCCGTCGAGCACCGGGAAGGGGGGACCCATCACCGAGTCGGTCGGACGATCCAGGAGTGCGGGGTCCTCGATGATCTGCGTGAGGAGGCGGGCTTCCGTGACCGAGCCCACGCACTCGCCGTCGCGCAGGACGGGGAGCTGCCCGATGTCGTGCGCAGTGATCGCGGACAGCGCGAGGCGCACCGGCGTCCCGGGCTCGACGGTGACCACGCCCTCCACCCGACTGTCCTTCCCGGAGAGGGCGTCCACGAGCGTCTTCGGGCGCCGGCGCTCCAGAAAGCCGTTCTCCCGCATCCAGTCGTCGTCGTACGCCTTGCTCAGATAGCGCTCGCCCCAGTCGCACACGAGCGTAACGACGAAGGCGTCCGGATCGTCGAGCTCCTTCGCAACCTGGACGGCCCCGTGCACGAGCAGCCCCGCCGAGCCCCCGGCGAAGAGCCCCTCCTCGCGGGAGACGCGCCGCGCCATACGGAAGGCGTCCCCGTCGTCGCCGCTCAGGTACCGGTCGACGACGTCGAGATCCAGCGTGCCCGGAATCTTGTCGTTGCCCACCCCCTCGACCTTGTACGGGTGCCCCTCGATCGTCTCGCCCGAGTTGAAGAAGGGCGCGATCATCGACCCGTTCGGATCGACGCCGACGATCTGCACCTCGGGGTTCTGCTCCTTGAGGTACCGTCCCACACCGGTGAGCGTCCCGCCCGTCCCGGCGGAGGCGACGAAGTGCGTCACCCGGCCTTCGCTCTGCTCCCAGATCTCCGGACCGGTCGTCCGGTAGTGCGCGTCCGGATTGGCCTCGTTGTAGAACTGGTTCGCCAGAACCGCACCGGGGGTGGCCGCCGCGATCGAGCGTGCCTTCTGGAGGTAGTGGTCGGGGTGGTCCGGGGGAACCGCCGTGGGGGTGATCACGACCTCGGCCCCGAACGCCCGCAGGAGCTTCACCTTCTCCGAGCTCATCTTGTCGGGCATCGTGCAGATGCACTTGTACCCCTTGAGCGACGACGCCATGGCGAGCGCCAGACCCGTGTTGCCGCCGGTCGCCTCGACCACGGTCCCGCCGGGCTTGAGCGTACCGTCCGCCTCGGCCGCATCGATCATCGCGACGCCGATTCGATCCTTGATGGACGCCCCGGGTCCGGTGAACTCGCACTTCGCGTAAAGTGGCGTCCTGCACCCGTCCGTCACCGAACGGAGCCGGACCATCGGGGTCCAGCCGATCAGATCGAGGGCGCTCTCGTACGGGCGGGGGTGACGCTCGGCCATCGTCGTTCCGTGCAGGGGGGTCGGGCTGCTTCGCGGAGGATCGCACGCCCCGTACCACGGCCGTCGCTCGCGGGGTGCGGCACGGCGATCAGGGCGAGACGCCCAACGTGTCGGGACGAGGCCGCTTGGAAAAGTGGACCGGGACTTCGGCCCAGACGTCGATCCGTTTCCCGTCCTGACGGGCCGGCTCGAAGCGCAGCTTGAGCGCGCCCGCCACCGCGGCGGAGTCGAACGAGGCGTAGCCCGACGACTCGACGACCTCGACGCTGTCGACGCCCCCGGTGTCGCCCACGCGGACCCGCAGGAGGGTCTCGCCCTCCATGTCCTGATCCCAGAGCTGGAGGGGATACTCGATCGGGACCTCGGCGAAGAGGGGGCGCGGCTGCTCGATCTCGCCCTCGGTTCCACAGGCGACCGCGGCGCCCAGCGCGAGCAGGGTCGTCGTGCGACGGCCGATCACTCGTCCTTCCTTCTCGTCACGCTGCCCAGCTCGTAGAGGAGTCTCAACGCTTCCCGAGGCGTCAGGTCGTCCGGATCGATCGAGCGGAAGCGCGATACGATCGGGTGCTCGAACATCGAAAGCTGATCGGGCGGCGGCTCGGACTTCGGGCGGTGCACACCGTGCCGACCGAGACCCTCGCCGCCACCGGTATGTGTTCCCTCCAGCTCGGCGAGAAGTTCCCGGGCCCGGAGCACGATCCCGTCGGGAAGGCCCGCGAGCCGGGCGACCTGGATTCCATAGGAACGATCGGCCCCGCCGTCGACGAGCCGGCGCAGGAAGACGATCTCGTCGCCCACCTCGCGGACGGCCACGTTCATGTTCTTCACTCCATCGAGCTGGTCGCCGAGCTGGGTGAGCTCGTGGTAGTGCGTGGCGAAGACGGTCTTGGCGCCGATGTGCTCGTGGATGTGCTCGGTCACGGCCCACGCGATCGAAACCCCGTCGTACGTCGACGTGCCCCGTCCGATCTCGTCGAGGAGGATCAGGCTGCGGTCGGTCGCACCGTGCACGATCGCGGCGGTCTCGCTCATCTCGACCATGAAGGTGGACTGCCCGCGCGCCAGGTTGTCCGACGCTCCCACGCGCGTGAAGATGCGGTCCGCCACCGGGAGACGTGCCGAGTCGGCCGGAACGAAGGAACCGATCTGGGCGAGGAGCTGGATGAGGCCCACCTGGCGCAGGACGGTGCTCTTGCCCGCCATGTTCGGTCCGGTGAGCACGACCACGTGCCCCTCGTCGTCGAGCACGAGGTCGTTGGGGATGAACTCCTCGCGCGGCATCATCGTCTCCACCACCGGGTGGCGGCCCTCGCGGATGACCAGCTCGAAGCCGGTGTGCACCTCCGGGCGGACGTAGGACGAGTGCACGGCCACATGGGCCAGCGCCGCGAGCACGTCGAGCGTGGCGACCCGCTCGGCGGTCGCCTGGAGTCTCGGAACCGCGTCGGCCACCCGCTCGCGGAGCTCGGTGAAGAGCTCGATCTCGAGGCGGGCGATCCGGTCCTCGGCACCGAAGACCTTCTCCTCCCACTCCTTGAGCTCGGGCGTGAAGTACCGCTCTCCGTTGGACAGCGTCTGCTTCCGTACGTAGTCGTCGGGGACCTTGTCCAGATTCGCCTTCGTGACCTCCAGGTAGTACCCGAAGACCTTGTTGAAGCCGACCTTGAGTGAGCCGATCCCGGTGCGCTCCCGCTCGCGGACCTGGAGGCGCGCGATGAAGTCGCGGGCCCCGTCGCGCGTCGCGCGGAGCTCGTCCAGCTCCTCGGACCAGCCGTCGCGGATCACGCCGCCGTCGTGCAGCGCCGCGGGCGGATCGTCCGCGAGGGCCCGGGAGAGCAGATCGAAGACATCCGGGAGTCCGTCGAGCTCGGAGCCGGCGGTGCGCACCATCGTGGTCGACGCCTCGCCCGTCGCCTCCCGCACCGTCGGGAGGATCTCGAGCGACCGACGCAGTCCGGCGAGGTCGCGCGGCCCGACGCGCAGCGTGCCGATCTTCCCCGACAGCCGCTCCAGGTCGGTGACGCCGCCGAGCGCGTCCCGGACGGAGTTGCGCAGCGCCGGACGCTCGTAGAGCTCGCCCACCGCCTCCTGGCGCGCCCAGATCTCGTCGGCCACGACGAGCGGCTCGAGCATCCACCGACGGAGCAGGCGCCCGCCCATCGCGGTCACGCTGCGGTCGAGCACCTCGAGAAGCGTGCCCCCCTCCTCACCGGCGCGCAGCGGATCGGTGAGCTCCAGGTTCCGGCGGGTCATCTCGTCCAGGAGCATGACCCGACCCCGGCGTCGCACGCGGAGCGGGCGCAGGTGCGTGACGCCGCCCGGGCGGATCTCGCCGAGGTACTGAATGAGTGATCCCGCCGCCCGAACCGCGAGGTCGTCGCCGGACTGGATGCCGAAGCCGTCGAGCGAGCGCATGCCGTACGCCCGTTCCAGCTCGGCGCCCGCGATGTCCCGCTCGAAGATCCAGTCGTCACGCACGGTACGGGGCAGCGCCTCCGGAACCGCCCGCCGCACCTCGGCGTCCTCCACCAGCGACGTGGGCACGAGGAGCTCGGACGGCTCGAGTCGGCCCAGCTCCGCGCGCAGCTCTCCAGCCGGAACGGAGCCGGCCGTGAGCTCCCCGGTCGAGACGTCGAGCGTGGCGAGCCCGAAGCCGTCCGTCCCGGGCTCCGCGACGAGCGCCACCAGGTAGTTGTTGCGACGCTCGACGAGGAGGTTGTCCGCGAGTACGGTCCCGGGTGTCACCGTTTCGGTGACCTCGCGCCTGACGATGCCCTTGGCGAGCGCCGGGTCCTCGACCTGATCGCAGATCGCGACGCGGCGTCCCATCCGGACCAGACGCGAAAGGTACTCGTCGAGCGCCTTCGCGGGGACGCCCGCGAGCGGGACCTTGGCGGCCGCGCCGTTGTTGCGCGAGGTGAGCGTCAGACCCAGAAGCTTCGCCCCCTCCTCGGCGTCGCCGTGGAAGAGCTCGTAGAAGTCCCCCACACGAAAGAAGAGGAGCGAGTCGCGGTGGCGAGACTTCGCCTCGCGCCACTGCTGCATGAGAGGGGTTTCGCCCGAGGCCATGGGGGAAGTTAGAGAGGCGGGTTGCCCCTTCAAGGAGCCGCGCCAACTTGAGCGTCGATGCACGCCGCCGGCCGGGCCCACGGCGTGTCCGACCGACCGCGAACATCCTCCGGAGAGACCCGATGAGCGATCCGATCCCGTACGGATTCAAGGCGAACCTCGACGCTCCGCCCGAGGAGGCCGAAGCGCGCCTGCGCGACGCGCTCGCCGAGGAAGGCTTCGGCGTGCTCACGGAGATCGACGTCCGCGCGACGTTCCGGGAGAAGCTCGACGTCGACTTCCGGCCCTACCGCATCCTCGGCGCATGCAGCCCCCCGCTGGCGCATCAGGCGCTCACCGCGGAGGAGGACATCGGGCTGCTTCTTCCGTGCAACGTCGTCGTTTACGAAGGCGAACAGCCGGGCACGTCGGTCGTGGCCGCGCTCGACCCCGTCCTTCAGCTCGGCGTGTCGGGCCGGGACGATCTGGGTGAGCTGGCCCACGACGTGCGGGCGCGCATGCAGCGCGTGATCCGGGGACTCGAGACCGGCTGAGCGGACCCGGGACTACCGCTCCCCGATCGGCCGTTCGGGACGGTCGTCCCGAACGAGCGCCGCGTTGATGCCGCGTCCGGTCAGCTCTTCCAGAACGTCGACCGCCGCGGCCCGCTCGGCGAAACGTCCGACGCGCACGTGCGTGAAGCGGCTCCCGTCGACCCGCACGACCCGGACGTCGACGCCCTCCCCGCGCACCTCGTCGGCGAGCGTCAACGCCCGCTCCTCCTCGGCGAAGGCTCCGAGCTGCACGTAGTAGTTCATGGCGCGCACGGCAGCGTCCTCATCGTCCTCCGCTGCGACCCCCTCCCGCTCGTCGCGCTCGCGCGAGGACGGCGGATCGGTCGGAGCGTCGGTCCGGCCGGCGTCGGCGCGCTGCGCCGACTCGGACGGGTCGGCACGGCCGGTGGGGATGTCGCCCGGCGGAGGGACCGGGCCGGCGTCCGCCAGCCACGCTTCGGCCTCCCGCCGCGCGCCGGAGCGTGGGTAGTCGCGCACGAGCTGTCCGACGAAGTCGCGCGCACCCTGCTCATCTCCCATCGCCCACGAGGACTGGGCGAGCCGGAAGATCGCGTCGGCGGTGAACTGGCCGCTCGGGTAGAGCACCGCGAGCCGTCGGAAGTCGAGCGCGGCCTGCACGGGGTCGACGGTCAGCCGCCCGCGCAGCCAGAGCGCCCGCTGCATCTCGCGACGCGACGCCCCGCCGCGGTCGGCGTCCCACCACAGGAGGAGCACGTCGCGGGCCTCCTCGGTTCGGCCCATGCGTGTGAGCCGCTCGATCTCTTCCAGACCGCTCTGGGCCCGCGCGGATACGGGCGCGAGGAGAGCCACGAGCAGCACGCCAACGGCCCGGCGGAGCAGCGCCCCCTGGGCGGTCATGCCGCCTCCGCCCGGACACGAAGCCCTAGGAGCCACGCCTCCAGGAAGTGCTCGTCCGTGTGCGGGCTCGACTTGAGGAGGCGATCGACGTCGAGAAGGCCCGCCAACGCCTCGTCGACCTCCGTCGTCGTCCAACCACGAGCCTGGGTGGCGACCCGGTCGGCCAGGAACTTCTGATGCCGAGGCAATACCGCGTCGAGCGCTTTCGACCCCTTCTCCGCCACGATCCCGATCCGCAGGAGCTGAGTGGCGAGGAGCATCGTGAGCCGGACGCCCGACTCCCCTTGGTCGAAGAGGAGCGGCAGCGTGCGTCGCGCCGCCTCGAAATCCCGGCTTCCGACGAGGTCGATCCAGCTCCACAGATTCTGCGAGGGCAGGCGGGTTCCTGCGGCCTCGACGTCCGCCGAGGTGATGCGGGCGCGGTCCCCCACGAAGTCGGCCAGCTTGATCAGCTCCTGCGAGAGCACGCCGAGGTCGGCCCCGATGGCCGCACCGAGCGCACGTGCGGCGTCGACCTCCATCTCGATCCCGTGCTCCTCCTGCGCGCGCGCCACGAGCCACCCGGGCACGTCGGCCTCGGTGATGGCACGGAACTCCACCGAGCGCGTGTGCTTGGCGAGCTCCCGGTAGAACTTGGCGCGAGAGCCCGACGGCACCGTGCAGGAGAGCACGAGCGCCAGGCCGGGCGGGGGCTTCCGGGCCGCCTCGAGGAGCACATCGCGTGCGTGCTTCGAGCTGGCCAGCCCCTCGACCTCGCGCACGACCACGACGCGCCACTCGGCCATCATCGGCGGCGTTCCGATGAGTGAGGCCAGCGCCTGCGCGTCGGTCTCGGTACCCCGGACCGGGTCGTAGTTGAAGTCGCGGGTGCCCGGGTCGAGGTGCGCGTCCACCAGGGCACGCACGGCCTGATCCTTCCGGAATTCGTCCTCACCGTGAAGGTAGAAGACGCCTCCCGACTCCTTTCCCAGCGCGGGCACGGATGTGAGCACGTTCACGCCGAGAAGCTCGCTCGGTCGCGCGCGGCGCGAAACCGCCGGTCAGCGATCGATCGCGCCGGCGCTACGGAGCCGGGCGCGGCGCTCGTAACGCTGCGACAGCGGCGTGTATTCGTAGAGGAGCTGTCCATCCCACAGGGGAGCGTTCAGGTCGGGCTCGCTCTTGCTGCTGAAGACACCCGGCAGCGAGCCCGCAGGCCGGACCGGCGACCGCCGGGGAGCCTGGTCCACGACGATCGGGGCGAGCTCGACGACGGGCGCGCCCGAGAAGAGGGTGGGCGACCACGCGACCGCCGTCAGGAGCAGCGCGATGCCGAGGACCGTCATCGCCGAAGCGCCCGACGCCGAGTGGTCCTGCAGCACGCGCTCGTCGTCCACGTGAAAGAGCCGGTGCTGCAGACGGGGCTCGAAGTCCTCGCCCAGCTCCGGCTCGGGGAGGTGTCGAAGCAGCTCCGTGCCGTGCACGAGCACGTTCCGATAGCGACGACACGTCCCACACGTCTCGAGGTGACGGTCGATCGAGGCCGCATCCGTCGGGGACGCCGTGCCGTCGACGTACTCGCTGAAGCGAGCGACCACTTCCGTACAGTTCATCCACACCGATCCGAACTGAACCCGGGCACCATCAGCCGGGATTTCGCGCTCGTGTCATACTGAGCGCACGGGGGAGGGTTCCCCCCCGACGCACCGGCCCCCGCCGGGTCTCCCCGACGGGGGCTTCCCCACCCCACCCCGAACTTCCGAACAGAGATGTCCCGAGCGCGCGCTCCTAGTCGATCATGGGGGCGATGATCTGCGCGAAGTTGTTTCGCGCGCGGTTCAGCCGGCTCTTCACCGTGCCCAGGTTGCACCCGGTGATGTCGGCGATCTCCTCGTACGTCTTTCCTTCCATCTCGCGGAGCATGAAGACCATCCGGTGATGCTCGGGGAGCTGCTCGACGGCCTCCTCGACCTTGGCACGCAGGTGGCGCTTCCGGAACAGGTCGTCCGGTTTGTACTGCGTGTCCTCCCATTCGAGCGGCCGGTGGTCGGCGTCCCAGTGCTTCTTGAGCGTCTGGAAGAGGACCAGCGGGTTTCTGGAGCGGTTGCGCAGCTCGTTCTTCGCAAGGTTGCTCGCGATCGTGTAGATCCAGGTCGAGAACTTCTTGGACTGGTCGAAGCGATGCAGGTGCCGGTAGACCCGTACGAAGGTCTCCTGAACGAGGTCCTGACCTCGCTCCCGATCACCGATCGTCCGATAGACGAAGTTCAGCAGCCGTTGGTCATAT
>JANQME010000053.1 GCA_028280205.1 Longimicrobiales bacterium | reverse complement strand
GTGCCACGGCGCGCAGGTAGCGCGCACGATGGTTCGTGCTCTCCCCCTCCAGCAGCATGGGGCGCCACAGCTCCGTCGTCTGCCACGAAAGCGTCCGCTCGGGCTGGCGGAACGACGGGGGCAGCACGCCGACGACCGTGTGCGGCCGTCCCTCGATCCGGACCTCGCGCCCCACGATCGCCGGGTCGGCGCCGAAGCGCCGGGTCCAGAGCCCATGGGCGAGCACGACCTGATCGCCGTCGGCCTCCCGCACCGAAGTCGCGGTGAAGCCGCCCCCGAGAATCGGCTCGACCCCGAGCACGTCGAAGAAGTGCGGGACGACGAGGCTGGCGGTCAGGCGCTCCGCCGGGCCCGTCCCGGACAGGGTCGCGAAGTCCACGTTGTACGCCGCGACCTCGGTGAACGACTCGGCCGCGTCGCGCCACGCCCAGTAGCTGCCCGGTGAGACCGTCGTGACCTCGCGATTTCCCCGCCCCGTCTCCCAGAGGAGCACGAGCCCGTCCGCGCGATCGTACGGGAGCGGCGCGAAGAAGTGCGCGTTCACCAGGGTGAAGACCGCCGAGTTGGCGCCGATCCCGAGCGCCAGCGTCGCGACCGAGACGGCGGTGAACCCCGGCCGCCTCCGAAGACTCCTCATCGCCCATCGCACATCCGATCGAATCCCGTCCAGTCTCATGTTCCCCTTCCCCCTCCGCTCGGTGACCCGACGGACGGCGATCGTCCGCCAGACGTAGCCCCAGACCTGCCGCCGGTACCAGCGCCGCGCCGTCGCACGCCCCTCGCGCGCGGCTTTCCCCCGGTACGCCTCGCGCAGCTCCCCCTCGACGGAGCCGCGCTCCTCGGGCGGCACCGCCAGGCGCAGGAGGGCGACGAGGCCGCGAGGCGGAGCGGGCCGCGGCGAGCCGGCAGGCATCACTCGTCCAGCACCGGCTCGAGCCCGTCCCAGAGGCTCAGCCGCGTCCGGCGCGACTCCCTCAGAGGGGCGAGCGCCGCATCTGTGAGCGCGAAGTAGCGGCGGGGGTGGGGCTCCCCGCTCTCCTCCGGGGACTCGAGCCGGGACGTCAGCAGGCCCCGCTTCTCGAGCCTCCGCAGGGCGACGTAGACCGCGGCCGTCGCGACGTCCCGGCCGGTCCGCTCCTCGAGCTCGGAGACGATCGAGACCGAATAGCCCTCTCTCCCGAGTCGCAGAATCGCGAGCAGGACCTGCTCCTCGAACGCGCCGAGCGCCGATCGTGTCATCGAGCTTCCTCCTCCCTGGCACATCGAGCCTGTGGCATACGAAGCTATACTATAGCTGCGTCATACATGAGACGCCCATATCGGCCCGGGGGTTGGACGGGGGTGTGGTGGCGGCCCGCACGCTCCTGGAGGAGCGGGACCGGCCCCTGAACGGAAAAGCGTGACGCTGGCAGGCTCCTTGCTACCTTCGCTCCTGGACATCATCAGCGCGATCGGGGCGGAGGGCCGGCATGAACAACAGAGGGGAGCGGGTCGACGCAGGGGTCCCGGTCCGCGTCGTCAAGTTCGGCGGCACGTCGGTCAGCGGCGGAGGCCGCATCGAGACGATCGAGCGCGTCGTGCGCGGCCACGCTCGCGCGTCCGAGCCCGTGCTCGTCGTCTCCGCCTTCGCGCGCGTCACCAACCTCCTCGAGGAGGCGACGCGCGCGGCGCGGCGCGGAGCACTCGAGGCCTTCTTCGCGCAGCTCGTCGACATCCACGAAGCCGAGCTCCGTTCGATGACGTCCGCGCCCTCCCCGATCGCGGAGGAGGTCGGGCGCCTGCTCGCGGAGTGCCGGGTCCGACTCGCGCAGATCTCCGAGACGGGCTCGTGCTCCCTCGAAGTCCTCGACGACGTGCTCTCCTTCGGCGAGCGGCTCTCGACGACGATCGTCGCCGCCGGTCTGACGGAGCGCGGCGTTCCGGCCGTCCCGGTCGACGCCCGCAACGTCGTGGTGACCGACGAGGCGTTCGGCGCCGCACGCGCCGACCTGGCCGCCACGCGCGTCCGACTCGCCGAAG
>JANQME010000021.1 GCA_028280205.1 Longimicrobiales bacterium | reverse complement strand
TTGCCTGCCTCGCCCCCCGCGCCATGCAGTGCGACGAGGGGCGCGACCGGCTCCGCCGGATCGTACGGGTCGGGGACGTAGAACAGGCCGTCCTGCGCTTCACCGAAGCCGAGCGGCTGCTCGCCCGAATCCACCGAGGAGGTCGGCGCCCGCCAGCTCGTCGTGAGCGTGGGGTTGCGGACCTCCTGCTGCGGCTCGGTGGGCCCGTCCGAGCAGCCGGTGAGCTCCGGCACGAGCAAGGCCGCGCCGGAGGCGAGCACCTCTCGGCGCGTCCAGCCCTTCCCCACACCCGACCTCCGTTCTTCGGCCATCCCGCCCTCCCCTCCGTCCCGCAGTCGCGGAGGTGTACGCGCCCGTAGGTCGGCGCTTTCTGCCGACGCGCGCACGGAGACCGAGAGGGCGCCGGCGCAGGTCCTGGGAAACCCTGTGCAGATCCTCTAGCGGCTCACCGTGAAGCGCTCCCGCGCGATGCCGAAGTTGCCCCGCTCCTCGTCCATCGACAGCACCTCGATCGTCACCTCACCGGCGTCGAGCGCGGGAATCGTCGCCGAGTGCACGCTCGTCTCACCCGTGAACGCCAACGGGGTCTCGCTCACGAGTCGCCCGTCACGAAGCACGCGCGCAACGATGTCGTAGCCATCCGAGTCCCACACCCCGCCCGGCGAGGTCGGACAGCCGCACAGCATCGTCACGCGGGCCGTCACCTCCACCGGCCGGCCGGCCGGGATCGCGCTCCCCGGCACCGGCTCGCGCAGCTCGACGGTGAAGCCGAGCAGCTCCAGGACGATTCCGTCTCCGAGCACGTCCCGGCCGGGCACCAGGAGCGCGGTGGTCGACGCCCGGCGCATCGCGTCCGGGGTGCCGAGCGGCCCTTCCCCCACGATCTCGACCCAGGTGGGTTGCGTCAGCGACAGCTCGGCGAGGAAGCCGGCGGCTCCGTCGGTGGCGAAGACGCCTCCGCCCCGTGGCCGATCCGCCATGATGAGCCCGGTGTCTCCGGTACCGCCTTCCTGAACGCCTTCGGCGAGGACCGCGCCGGTCACCGCATCACGGATCGTGACGCGCGCCCCTCCCACACCGGACCCGATGATCTTCGCGTCGTGCGAGACGATACGGACCATGACGCGCGTAGGGGTCTGCGCGATCGCGGGAGCGGCCGGGCCGAGCACCGACGCGGCGAGAAGCATGGCGAGCGCCGTGAGGCGCCGGGGGGTTCGTCTCATGGAGAAGCTCCGTTCGGTTGATCGATCGTCAGATGATCTCGAGGCTGGAGAGCGGGACCCACCCGACCTTTCCGTCGTCGAGAACGACCTCGGCCCACTCGCCCGTCCGCTGATCGAGTCGCACGTGTGTGCCTTCGTGGATCTCGAACAGCGTGAGGTTCTCGTCCTGAGCCGGGGCGGAACGGACCGCCACCACCTCGGCCATCACGATGGCACGGTCAGGATCGGCCAGCCCGACCTCGCGCGCGGCGAGCGTCGAGCCGAAGACGACGAGGAGCGCCGCGGCGACCGCCATCGACCAAGCCGACACCGAGCGGACCGCGCCGCCGTCCGTGAGCAGCCGCACGACCAGCGAGGCTCCCAGCCCCGCCCACGCGATCGCGACGATCGTGGTCAGCCAGGCCCGCGGGAAGGCACGCAGCCACCACGAGAGGGCCGAGGTGAGCCAGAACGTCGGCATCGGCTCCACGACGTCCGCGGTGAGCGAGCGGGCCAGCTCGAGGTTCGCCTGCGCGTCGGCGTCGTCCGGCGCGAGCTCGAGCGTCCGCTCCCAGTGCAGGATCGCGCGGCCCAGCTCGCCCGCCTTGAAGTAGGCGTTGCCGAGGTTGTACTCGAGCCCGGGTCCGTTGAAGCCCCCGTCCTGGACCGCCTCGTACGCCTCGATCGCGGCTCGGTAGTCTCCCTCCTGGTACGCCTGGTTGCCGCGCGCCACGATCTCGTCCTGCGCACCCGCGGGGCGGACGGCCATGAGCACGGTGATCTGGAGGAGCACGGCGACCCGGAGGAGCCCGACCGCCCGGGTGCGGGCCATCGCGCCCCACACCGCACTCATCGGATCGCCCGGTCGAGCGCGTCCATCACCGACCCGACCCGATCGAGGAAGCCGGACTTCTGACCGGCGTCAGAGCCGGACGGGGCGAAGCGCTGACGGTCGCTTTCCTCCAGACACGCCCGCACCTCGGCGCGGAGCTTGTCGTCGACCCCGCTCCCGGCCAACGCCGCGTCGACGTCCGCGATGTTGAGGCCCGCCTCGGCGAGGTTGAGCCGGTCGGCCACCAGGCCCCGGAGCGCCCGCGCGGTCTCGGCGTAGAACGGCCGCGCGTCGTCTTCGTTCGCCAGACGCCTCGCCTCGCTCAGCCGCCGGCGCGCCAGACGGCTCGCACGCCGGCCACGCGCGTAGGCTACGTCGCCCTCCAGCAGCTCTCGGTGCCGGCGCAGAGCGACCGCCCCGGCCACCGCGGCCATCGGGAGGAGCGCGAAGAGCCAGAAGCCGGGTCCGTAGACGAGCGGACGTCGAGACGTCCTGCGCAGCTCCAGCTCGCCCAGACGGATGAAGCGGATGTCCTCACGGAGCAGGGTGACGCCACCGCGGGTCAGCGAGGCTGGTCCGTCGACTGCGGTGCCCGAGACCGTGAGCGGGAGCGCACCGCTCGACGCGACCCGGTATTCGCCGGCGCCCGCGTCGAAGTAGGCCAGCTCCACCGGCGGGACTTCCCGCTCGCCGGGCGCACGCGGGATCAGCACCCATTCGAAGGTCTTGGTACCGGTGAGACCTCCGGCGCCGGCGCCGGTCTGCTCGCTGACCTCGGGCGGGAAGACCTCGAAGTCGGAGGGCAGACCGAGCTCGGGGACCGGGAGCGTGCGGAAGCTCCCGCTCCCGCTCGCACGCACGGTGAGCGTCACCGCCTCGTTCGTGTCGACCGAATCGCGATCGAGCGACGCCTCGATCCGCAGGTCGCCCACCACGCCGCTGAACGGCTCGGGTCGGGCTTCGGGCAGCGGGCTCACCTCGACGGTGAGCGGGTTCGAGAGGACGGCGGTCGGTACGATGGACGTCCCGAAGATCGAGCTCCGACCGAACAGGTTGTCGAAGGGGTCGCGACCGCGGCGTACACGCACCTGCGCCTCGATCCCCACCGGCTCGATGGTCCGTTCCCCCGGCCCGGTGGGCACGAGCGCGACGCGTCGGATGAGGGCGGTCGCGTACTGGACCCCGTCGCGCTCCCGCTGCTCGACGTCCGGCTGGCCACCCGGCGTGAGATCCTCCACCCAGAAGCCCTCCGGCTCCGGCACGCGGGTCACGCCGAAGCTCGTCACGTCGACGCGCGTCCAGATGCGGTACTCGACGATCAGCGGCTCGCCCTCGCGCACCCGGGTGCCCGACGGCTCCGCCGTGATGAAGAGCGCGTCCTCGTCGAGTCCCGTCGTGGGATCGGTCGCCGCCGCCGAGGGAGACGCCGAGACGGTCACCGGGAGCGGGTCGGTCGCGAAGGTCCGACCGCCGGCCTGCACCTCGAACGCAGGAATCTCCCAGCTTCCCTCCTGGAGCGCCTGGTAGCGGTACTGGAGCGTCAGCGAGACCGTGGTCCGTCCGTTGACCATGCTCACCGACGACTGGGTGTTCGACCCGAGGTACTGGGCGAACGCGGACACGTCGGGCAGCACGGGATCACGCGCGACCTCCTGTGTGCCCGTCACCTCGACGGCGAGAACGAAGGGCCGACCCACACCCACCTCACCCGCCGGCTCCAGGTAGGCCCGCACGGAGGGCTCCTGGGCGACGAGGCCGGCCGGGAGCGCGCCCGCCCAGAGCGCGGCGAGGACGAACAGCGAGCGGGCCACCCTCACCACGGCTTCCTCGGCCGACGCCCCGTGGCGGAAGCAGGCTGCCGGTTCACGTCGTCGGGGTCCTCCTCGATCGCGTCGAGGAGGCGCTCGGCCTCCTCCTTCGTCATCTCGCCCGGCTCGGGACGCGGCTGGCCCTCGGACTCACCCGGCGGCGACCCGTCGGGCTGCGACTCGTCCGGTTGCGGCTGCGGCTGCTCCTCCTCCGACTGGTCGGACCCCGCGGGCGGCGGCTGGCCCTCGTCCTCCCCCGGCTCCGGCGGCTGCTCCCCGCCCTGCGGCTGGGGAGAGGGGTTCGGCTGATCCTGTTGCTCCTGCTCGTCCTGCTCGTCCTCGTCGTCCTCGGGATCGCCGTCGCCCGACTGCGGCTGCTGCTCCTGCCGCTGGAGCTGTTCGAGCACGTGCTCGAGGTTGTGCTTCGCGTCTACGTCGGCCGGGTCGAGGCGGAGCGCCTGCTTGTACGACTCCAGCGCCGGCTCGAGCTGACCACCGCGCACCATCGCGTTTCCGAGGTTGTACCACGCGTCCGAGGCGAGCGCCGGATCGCCCGTCTCGATCGCGCGCTGGTACGCCTCCATCGCGGCCTCGTAGTCCGCCCCCTGGTAGAGCGCGTTCCCGTCGTTGAACGGGATCACCGGGGACTCAGGCGCTTCGGCCATCGCCTCGAGGTACGCGCGATGCGCCTCCTCGAAGAGCCCGTCCCGGTAGAGGCGGTTGCCTTCCTCGACGCGCGCACGGCCCGCCTGGGCCTCGGCGGTCGAGGGGAGGAGGGCGGCCGCTGTCGGCGCGGCCACGAGCAGCGCGACCGCCAGCATCGATCGAGCCGCCCGCCGCCGCCCGGCCCGACTGGGGTACCCGCTCACTCGAACCTCCCGGTCCACGTTCCGCCGACCCGCTGTCGGTCGGGCAGGAGGAGGTCGACGACGAGCAGGAGGAGCGCCGCCGCCAGGAAGATCTGGTACTGCTCCTCGAAGCGGGTCACCTGCATGGCGTCGATCTCCTCTCCTTCTCCACTCGCGACCGCGTCCACGAAGTCCTCGAAGTCCGTGCTGCCGGGCCCGGCCCGGACGACCGTCGCGCCGGCGTCGGCCGCCAGCGCGCGCAGCGTCGACTCGCCGACCCGGGTCGTGACCACGGTTCCGTCCTCGTCCCTCAGGAAGCCCTGTCGCACGCCCAGTTCGTCGTACACCGGGATCGGCACGCCCTCGGACGAACCGACCACGACGACGTGCAGTTGGATGCCCGCTTCACGGATGCGCCCGAGCTCCGTGTCGTAGCGCTCCTCGTGATCCTCGGCGTCCGTCACGAGGATGAGGACGCGCGCCTCGCGGGCGGCCTCCTCCAGCGCATCGATCGATACGCGCAGAGCCGCGCCGAGGTCCGTTCCCTGAACGGGCATGAGGTCGGGGTGCATCGCGCCCAGGAAGAGGCCGGCGGCGGAGTAGTCGATCGTGAGGGGGCTCTGCACGAAGGCGTCGGCGGCGAAGGCGACGAGCCCGATCCGGTCGCCGTCGAGCTGCTCCATGAGCCGCAGGATCGCGAGCCGGGCGCGCTCGAGCCGGTTCGGCACCACGTCCTCGGCGAGCATCGACTGCGAGAGGTCGACCGCGACGACGATGTCCTGGCCGACGCTGCGCACCGTCTCCACCCGGCTGCCGAACTGGGGACGGGCGGTGGCGATGGCGACGAGGGCGACCGCGCCGACCTGGAGGACCGACTTCCACCGTCGCGCGAGACGGTGCACGGTCGCGGTGAGACGGCGCGCCAGCTCCGCGTCGGCGAAGCGCTCCAGGGCACGCCGCCGCGCCCGGGCGGCGCTCCACAGCAGCACGCCGAGAAGCGGTGCGGCGCCGAGCGCCCAGAGCCAGGCCGGATCACCGAAGCGGAACATCAGGGCAGCTTCCGCAGCAGGGTGTGACCCAGCGTGAGCTCGGTCATCAGGAGGAGGAAGCCGGCGGCGAGCGGGACCGGGAACTCCTCCTCGTACTGCGTGAAGTTCTCGACCTCGACCTCGGTGCGCTCGAGCTCGTCGATCTCCTCCCAGATCGCCTGCAGGCTTTCGGTATCCGTCGCGCGGAAGTAGCGCCCGCCGGTGAGCTCGGCGACCTCCTGCAGCGTCGGCTCGTCGATGTCGACCTGCATCCTCACGTAACGGGTGCCCCCGAAGCCGTCCGGCCTCGGGACCGGCGCAGTACCGCGTGAGCCTGCTCCGATCGTGTAGACGCGCACGCCGAGCGCCTCGGCCATATGCGCCGCGGTGACCGGTCCGATCTCACCGCGATTGCTGCGCCCATCGGTGAGCAGCACGACGACCTTCGACTCCGAAGGCGACGCCTGCAGCCGTTTCACCGCCGTGGCGAGCCCCATCCCCACCGCGGTGCCGTCCTCGATCATCCCGACCTCGAGCGCCCCAGCGAGCGACCGGACCACCCCGTAGTCGAAGGTGAGCGGCGCCTGGGTGAACGCCTGGCCGGCGAAGGCCACGAGCCCGATGCGGTCGCTGCGCCGTCCGGCGACGAAGTCCGCAGCGACCGTCTTGGCGGCCTCCAGACGGTTCGGCTCCAGATCCTCGGCGAGCATCGAGCTGGAGACGTCGAGCACGAGGACGATGTCGATCCCCTCGGTGAGGACGTTCTCGGTCGTCACCCCCGTCTGCGGCCGAGCGAGCGCGACCACGAACGCCGCCAGCGCGAGGCCGCGCAGCACCGGCGGGACCCGCGCCGCGAGGCTCCCGCGCCCCGCGCCGGCCGCCCGAACGTCGCCCACGGCGGAGTAGCGGATCGCCGAGCTGCCGCGCCCCCGGCCGTAGCGGAGCCAGAAGAGGACGGGCAGGAGGAGCAGGAGCCCGAGGACGGCCGGATCTTCGAAGCGGAACATCAGCCGACCTCCTCCGGTGGCGAAGCCTCGGGACCGGCGGCGGCCGTGGAGCCAGCGGCCGCGGTCGAGAGCGGCGCGGCCGTGGTGGAGCTCGGGGCGGTGGCCGGTCCGTCCGCCCCCTGGACCGACCCACCCGTCGGCCCGGCGCCCCGCGGGCGCCACCCGGCGGTCGACTCCACGAACGCCCTCCCCGTGGCCAGCGTCGCGCGCGCCTCGTCGGCGTCGGGTCGAACCTTGGCGAACTTCACCAGGTCGCACCGGTCGAGGAAGGTCCGCAGCCCAGTGCGGGCCTCGACGGGCACACCCACCCGCTCCAGCTCCTCCATCACCTCCCACGTCGTGCGCTCCAGCGCGCCGACGTCGAAGGCCGCCTCGACGTACCGTCGGACGATCTCGGAGGCGCGGACGTGGAACTCCTTCACCTCGCCGCGCGCGAGCAGCGAGGACGTCGCCAGCGCGTCGAGCGCTTCCAGGGCCACCTCGTGCGGCGGACGCGGGGGCGGCCCCGGCTCCGCGTCCTGAACGGGCGCGCGGCCGCCGCGCCACCGTCGCCATCCGGCCCACAGCGCGGCCCCCAGCGCCACGAGCAGGACGCCCCACAGCGCGATGCGCACGGCGCTGACCGGGATCGAGACAGGCCCTCGGATCTCCCGGATGTCGCCCCCCTCGTCGGCACCGACCGAGACGACCTCGATGCCGAAGCCGTCGGTCTCGAGCACCTCGCGACCTCCGTCCGGCCGGAGCACGCCGACCTCGAAGGAGGGCAGCTCGAGCGTGCCCAGCTCGAAGGCGGCGAGCGAGAAGACCGCGGTGGAGACGGCCGAGCCCTCGACGGCCTCCGTCGGCCGGATCCGCGCGTCGAGCACCTCGAAGGGGGTGAGGTCGAGCGAGTCGGGCCATACGACCGACGCCTCGGGCGGATGCTCGACCCGCACGGTGAGCGCCAACCGATCGCCGACCGTGACGCGCGTGGTGTCGACCTCCGACCGCAAGCGTGCCTGGGCATGCGCGGCGGAGGGGAGCCCGGCGGCCAGGAGCGCCACCACGAGGAGCAGCGCCCTCACTGTCGCCGCGCCCGTTCCTGGAAGAAGCGCATGAGCGCCTTCACATACGGCCGTCCGGCCTCGACGTCGATCACGTCGACTCGGCCGCGGCGCAGCGCCCGATCCATCCGGGCCCGTTGATCGCGGACCCGCTCCACGAAGCGCCTCCGGAAGTCCTCGCTCGAGGTGTTCACGACCACCCGCTCCCCGCTCTCGGGATCCTCGAGCTCCACGAGGCCGACCGCCGGGATCTCCTCCTCCCGCCGGTCGCCGAGACGCACCGCGACGAGGTCGTGGCGACGTCCGGCCACGGCGAGCGCCTTCTCGAAGCCCTCGTCGCGGAAGTCGGAGACGAGGAACGTCACGGCCTTCTTCCGCTGGACGTGCGTGAGGTACTCGAGCGCCGCCCGGATGTCGGTCCCGCGCCCCGCAGGCCGGTGGTAGAGGAGCTCGCGCAGGACGCGCAGCACGTGGCGTCGGCCCTTGCGCGGCGGGACGAACTTCTCGATCCGGTCCGAGAAGATGATCAGCCCGACCTTGTCGTTGTTCTTGATCGCGCTGAAGGCGAGGAGGGCGCAGATCTCGACCGCGACCTCGCCCTTCATCCGCTCACGGCTGCCGAACTCGCCCGAGGCGCTGACGTCGACCACGAGCATGACCGTCAGCTCGCGCTCCTCCTCGAAGATCTTCACGAAGGGCGCGCCGTTCCGCGCCGTGACGTTCCAGTCGATGCGCCGGATGTCGTCGCC
>JANQME010000013.1 GCA_028280205.1 Longimicrobiales bacterium | reverse complement strand
GCTGCTTGCCGGCGGTGCCGACGCCGCGGAGATCGAGCTCGACAGTCCGGATGAGAGTCCGCTGGTCAGACGCCCCGTCGACAGGCTCGAGCGGGTGTGGTCGCGGACGTACCAGGGAAGCACGGCCGTCGAGCCGCCCGCCGTCGCGAGCGCGGGCGTGAGCACGTCCTCGAAGGCCTCCGACCAGCGCTTCTCGAGCCCGAGCGCGATCGCGAACGGGAGGAACTGTTCGAAACGGGCCAGGCGGTCACCCCCGTGCAGGGCCCGGTCGTCGGCGCCGTCCAGGTAGCGTTGGAAGCCGTCCAGCCGATTGAGAAGGCCCCTGCCGCGGAGCGTGGGACGCTCCAGCAGATGATAGAAGACGACGTTGGTGACACCGACGCCGATGGCCGCGAGCAAGAGGTGGGTCGGCATCATCATGGTCAGGATTCCGGCCACGAAGACCTCGGCGACCACGAACGGGATCGAGAAGAGCGCCATGAAGCCGGTCGAGGCCCACGCGGCCGGCCCTCCGCCCGCTCGAGCGCTCCGGAACTGTTGCACGAGTCGCCAGAAGAGGGTGGTCACGCCGAGCGTCCAGAAGGACAGCCACACCGTCAGGAAGAGCGAAACCGGATTGATGTCGAAGCGCCAGCGCCAGGCGAGCGTCGCGAGCCCGAGCAGCGAGATCGCGAGCCCCGCGGCGAACCAGATCCGGTTGTTCCGGAAGTACTCACGCTCGAAGCGCCGTTCGAGCGACTTCTTGAAGGCCCTGATCGCACTCCCGATGGTGTCGTGGTACGTCTGCTTGAGCGCGATCTGGCGCCGCCGGCCGAGGAGCCCGTCGTAGAGCTCCCTCTCCTCGGGGCTCGGGTCGGTCGTTCCTTCGTCCGTGCGATGCAGCGTCCACGCGCCGTCGTCCTCTTCGATGCGCACCGCGCCCGAGAGCGCCAGGCTCACGAGGGCGGCCGCGAGCTGACTGGGGTGATACCCCCGTTGCTCGATGAAGCCGAGCGCGGCCGGCGAGTACCCCTCGGGCGGCTCGCGGCGAAGCGAGGACGGGGCGGCCTGAGGATCGACACCGACCCGGCGCCACATGAGCAGGTAGACGCCGAGCACGAAGAGCACGACGTAGCCGGCGTCGATGTAGCCGCCCCAGTCGAGGCGGAACCATGCGTCGCGCTCGGCCTCCGTCGGTGGCGTGAGCTGGCCTGCGGGAAGGGTGAGTCCGACGGTCAGTCCCTCGTTCGGTGCGAGCCGCTGATCCGTGGCGAACACGGCGGTGCGTTCGGCGGGATCCCACGACGCGGTCGCGGTGGAGCTCCGCGACCCCTCCCGTCCCGTCCAGTGCTCCAGATCGGGGGCGGTCGTCGCGTCGGGCAGGTGCACCCGGGCGCTCGCGCTCAGGATCGGGAACGCCCACCCGTTGCCCGTCACATTCCAGCGCAGGCGGTCCTCGTCCTGACCGAAGTGGAGCCATCGGCTCGTCTGGTACACGAGCTCGTAGGTGTAGATGTCCGGCTCGAGGAAGACGTCGCCGCGCCCGATGCGCACCCGCATCCCGCCCCGCCCGAGCTCCCCGCCGATCGCTTCCACGACGTAGTTCTCCCGCTGGCCGTCCCGTGTAACGGACCGGATCGCGAAGGGGGCCTCGATCCGTCCCAGCCCCGAGCTCCGAGGGAAGGACGTGGGGAAGTCGCGGTAGATCCCCCGGCGGATGTCCTGCCCGAGCGCCCGCACGCGAATCGACTCGGTCACGGTCATCGCGCCTCCGTCTCCGACCTCGATCGCGACGTCGAAGGCGAGGATCTCTTCGCGCTCCGCCTCCTGCGCCATCGCCGGCGCGCCGAGCGCGAGAGCGAGCAGCACCGTTCCGGGACGGATCATCGAAACACCTCCGGATGGGGGTATACGCCCAAGAAGCGCCGGTCTGCGGGAGGAATCAACCTCGCCGTCGTTGTCCCCCGCGGTCGGCGCTCTGTAGCTTCTCCATAGCGTTGCGCCCGGGCCATCCGGCCTACCCAGCTCAACCGTCGGCTGCATGCCCGAAACCAACTACACGATCCTCGTCGCCGACGACGACGAGATGATCCGTACGCTGCACGCGGAGTTCGTGCGCGGCTTCGGGTACGGCGTCGAGATCGCGTCGGACGGGATCGAGGCGATCGCCAAGGTCGGCCTCGGCGTCGATCTGGTCCTGACGGATGCGCACATGCCGAACATGGACGGCTTCGAGGTCGCCCGGCGCATCCGGAAGACGCGGTCGTCCGACGAGCTTCCCATCGTCATGGTGACGAGCCTCGAAGCCCGCGAGGACCGGCTGCGCGCCTACGAGTCCGGGATCAACGACTTCATCAACAAGCCGGTCGACCATACGGAGCTCCGCCTGCGCCTGAAGTGGCTGCTCGAGCTGAAGACGGCCCAGGACCAGCTCAAGCGCAGCAAGGAGACGCTCGAGAACACCGTCGAGATGCGTACCCGCGAGCTGCGCGATGCGCTGGAGGAGGTCACGCGGGCTCAGCGCGAGATCCAGGGGGCCCACCTCGACACGATCCGGCGCCTCACGCTCGCCGCGGAGTACAAGGATCACGACACCGCCGGCCACATCGAACGAATCGGGCGCTACTCGCAGATCGTCGGTATGGCGATGCACCTGCAGCCCGGCATCGTCGACCTCATGCTCCACGCGACCCCGATGCACGATGTGGGTAAGCTCGGCATCCCCGATCAGATCCTTCTCAAGCCGGGCCCACTCGACGAGTCGGAGCGTGCGATCATGAACACGCACACGACGATCGGCGGCCAGATCCTCTCCGGCTCGACCTCGCCGGTCATCCAGATGGGGGAGCGCGTCGCGTTGACGCACCACGAGAAGTGGGACGGGTCGGGCTACCCGGCCGGGCTCTCCGGTGAGGAGATTCCGGTCGAGGCACGCGTGTGCAGCGTGGTCGACTTCTTCGACGCGCTCACGATGGACCGGCCGTACCGCAAGGCCGTCGCGAACGACAAGGTCGTGGAGATGATCGTCGAGGAGAGCGGGCGAAGCTTCGAACCGGCCGTGGTCGACGTCTTCGTGTCCGTTCGAGAGGACATCGAGAGAATCCAGGCCGAGTACATCGGAAACTGAGCCGGCCCGGTCCCGGGCACGAGCCTTGCAGCCCCGGCGGGGGCATCTCGAAGGCGATTTCCGGGAGGGTCCGTGATTCCTCGGTCGTACCGCAGGCGCTCGATCGTGCTCGTCGTGGCGGCGGGCACGCTCTCCCCGCCGTCGGTCCTTTCTGCCCAGGGGCGCGGCGCCGGACAGGGGCCGTCGCAGTGGTGGTGGAGCGCTTCGGCGGCGGTGCAGGGGAGTCGGCTGACCTGCGACTTCTGTGATCCGGACCGCGACTTCGGTCCTTCGCTCGGGTTCGGGGCAGGCGCATATGCGTCGCCCCGCCTGCGCGTGGGCGTCGACGGTTCGTGGGCGACCTCCACGGAGGAGGGAACGCGGGAGTCGATCTACGCCGCGGGTTTCGTCGCGGAGCTGCACCCGAATCAGGGCAGCGGTCTGCACCTCGTCGGGGGGCTCGGTTGGGCGGGGTACCGCGCGGGCGACTTCTCGTACGACGCGGTGCGGCTCCGGCTCGGGGCGGGCTGGGACCTGCCGCTCGCCGGACCGTGGGTCGTGGGTAACCGTCTCACGTGGGACGCCTCCGCCTTCGCCTCGCTGCACAACGACGGAGCGCCGGTGGTGCGGGACGTGGGGCTGGGCACGATGACCTTCGGGCTGTACGTGGGGCGGCGTTGACCGCGCGGGGGCACCGCGCGGGAAGGGCCCAGAGTGAACGAACGACCATGGGGGACCCATGAGAAAGCAATATGCGATCGCGGTCGCCGCGGCTGCGCTGAGCGCCGGCTGCGACGACGAGCCGGTTACGTCGACGCCCGCTCCGGTCGAGGCGATCGGCGATGCCGTGGCGTACGGGATCTGGACGCCTACGGGGACCGACACCTGTCCGGCCACCGTGCACGACCAGTACTCGACCGTCGGCCCCGACGGGCTGCGCTACCCGACGTGGCACCCGCCTGTGGATCCGGAGACGGGGTGCAGGTTCGGGCACGAGCACGGGCGCGACCCCGCCGGCTCCGACCTCTCCGGGGCGGTGGGCGCGATCCCCTTCGGCTACGCCAACCAGCACCTCGTCGAGGGCGGCTTCGGCGCGCCCCGCAACGAGGACCATGTCGGCCACAAGGTCGAGTGGGAGAACGACCTCCTGATGAGCGTCGGGGGTGCCGGCTCCGCGGTGCTCTCCGTCGAGTGCGACGTGCTCGTGAAGATGCACCAGGGCACGCACTCGCCCGACGCCTTCACCAACAACCTGCACGAGGTCGCTTACCACATTCGCTGCTCGGACGGGACGGGCTTCAGCGCCACTCTGCTCACCCCGATCGGTACGCCGGGCGAGCTGGTCGTGGGGTGCGACCGGGGCGTCCATCTCACCGCGGGCACGGCGAGCCCGGACATCTCGCCGGACGGCGGCGGCAAGCGGGCCATCCCCGAGGCGCGCTGCATCCGCGAGCGGATCCTGGAGCCGGAGGACGGCCGGCCCCGCTTCGACTCCGCGCTGCGCGAGAGCTGGGAGATCAGCGCCTCGCTGCGGCGGGAGAACGGACGGGTGCTCGCCTCCTTCAACCCGTACTTCCAGGTCATGGACCCGAGCCGTTTCTACGACGAGACGGCTGGGAGCGGGCTTGCCCGCCCCATCGACCTCTGCTATCGCCCCGAGCTCGCCGAGGCGGACCGCTGCGAGTCGCTCGCCGGGGACTCGGTGGCGTGGGATGATCCCCGATCACCGTTCAAGGGCGTACGGCGCTTCGTCGACATCAACGGCAATCGCGTTCGGAACGCCGACGGGCCGGAGGTCTGGTACACCGATGCGCTCGGTCGCAACGGACGCACCGAGCCCTTCCCGGGCTCGATCCGCCAGTGGGTCGCGCTTCGCGACAACGTGGGGCTCGACATCGGCGGTAGGGTGATCGGCCGGGACCGCGACTACGATGCGCCGGGTGTCCGTGCTCCGAACTGACGTGGGGCCCGGTCTGCGCTGCGGGCCACGGCGCGAGGGCACGCGCTGCTCGCGCCCGGCTTGGTTCGGGCTCTTCGTCGCGCTCGTCACACTTGCGCTCGGCCTCGCGGCCCCGGCGGTGCACGCGCAGATCCTCTGGGACGCGCCGCGCATGATCGGCCCCGAAAGTCCGGCGGGGCTGGGGTTCTACTGGCTGCGCGCGGGTGGACTTCCGGACGACGGCGACGCGGTCTTCGGAACGTGGGCGCTTCCGGGCTTCGGTGGATCGGTGCTCGTGCGCGGAGGGGCGGGGGAGGGCGCCTTCGGGGAGACGGCGGCCTTCGGCGGCGTCGACCTGCGGACGCCTCTCGCACGTCACACGGACAGCCAGCCGCTGGACCTCGAGTGGACGGGTGGGGCCGGCGTGGGCGTGGGTGAATACCTGCTCGTCTCGGTCCCGATGGGGATCGCCGCGGGTCGGAGCTGGTCGTCCGGGTCCGTCTGGTTCGCGCCCTACGTCTCGGCCGGTCTCGCCCTCGAGTACCGAACGGGAGACGAGGCTCCCGACGACGACTTCGACGTCCAGGCGACCGCGGGCGTCGGGCTCGACCTCGCCTTCGACGAAGCCCGGCGCTTCGTTCTCCGGGCGGCGGTGGAGCTGGCCGATCGCCAGGCGCTGGCGGTCGGCTTCGTGCTCGGCGGCGGTCGGTAGCTCGTACCCCGACGGCGGCGCGGGGACGACCCGTGCGGTTACCTTGGCTCCATGTGCAAGCCGGCCTCGCGAACTCCGTCGATCGCATCCGCTCCGCGAGCGGCGTGTCTCCGCGTGCTGCGACCCCGATGATCGGATCGCGGGGCGGGGCACGTACGATCCGAGTCGAGCGCTACCGCGCCGACGAGCGGAGCCGCTCCCGCGACGCACTCGCGGTCGAGGAGCCGATGGAGATCCGGCTCTCGTGGATCGAAGGAGACGAACGAAGGGTCGAGCCGCTCGCGGTGACGATGCGCACGCCCGGCGACGACTTCGAGCTGACCGCCGGCTTCCTCCACGGGGAGGGCGTCGTCCGCTCGACCGACGATCTGGTCGAGCTCACGTACTGCACCGGTCCGGAGGAGCAGGAGTACAACGTGGTCGAGGCGCGGTTGGCGCCGGGCGTCGACTTCGACCCGGCGTCCGTGCGGCGGAACTTCTACACGTCGTCGAGCTGCGGGGTGTGCGGGAAGGCGTCGCTCGAATCGGTCGAGGCGCAGGGGTGCGAGGTCCTCGCCGCGGAGACGAAAGTCGCCCGGGAGCGCATCGTCGAGCTGCCGGGGAGGCTGCGCGAGCATCAGGGGGTCTTCTCCCGGACCGGCGGGCTCCACGCCGCGGGACTCTTCCGGCCGGACGGAACGACCGAGACGGTGATGGAGGACGTGGGACGGCACAACGCGGTGGACAAGGCAGTGGGTCACGCGCTTCTGCACCGTTCGCTCCCAGCGCGCGATCGGGTCATGGTGGTGAGCGGACGAGCTTCGTTCGAGGTGGTGCAGAAGGCGATCGCGGCCGGCGTCCCGATGCTGGTCGCGGTGGGCGCCCCGTCCAGCCTCGCCGTCGATCTCGCGCGCCGCTTCCACCAGACGCTCGTGGGCTTCGCACGCGACGGCGGCTTCAACGTCTACTCGGCCGCGGAGCGCGTCGGATGACGGCCCCGCGGCTGCTCGGTGCGGTGCTCGCCGGAGGCCGGAGCACACGGCTCGGTAGAGACAAGGCTGCGGAGACGGTGGGTGGGGTGCGGATGATCGACCGGGCCACCGTGCTCCTGCGCCCCCACTGCACCGAGGTGGTGGTCGTCTCTTCGCGCTCGGACACTCCGACCGGCGGGGCGCGCCGGGTCGCGGATCTGCGGCCCCCCTGTGGCCCGCTCGGCGGGATCGAATCGGCGCTGCACTCCGCGACCGAGGGAGGCTGCGATGCGGCCATCGTCGTCGCCGTCGACCTACCCCTGCTCGCGGGGGACGGGGTGGCCCGTCTGATCGAGGCGTTCGAGGAGCTGTGCCCGGAAGGCGCGGCGGGTCGACCGCTCGCAGTGGCGGCATCGCGTGGTGCGGACCACTTGGAGCCGCTGTGCGCGATCTACTCGGCGGGTTGCCTGCCCGTCGCAACCCGCCTGCTGGACGAGGGGGACCGGGCGGCCCGTGCCCTCTTCGCCGCGGTGGACGGGTGCAGGGTGGAGGGGGTGGCCGACACGGCGACGAACGTGAACGATGCGGCGGCGCTCGCTGCCGCCCGGGCCCGTGTGGGGCGCGCCGCACTCGGACGCTCCGACGCCGCCCGATGAGGTCCACCAGCGCCGCGACGTCCCTGCTGCTTCTCACCTGCTCCCTCGGCGGGTGCGGAGCGGGCTTTTCGGCGACGCCCTCCGCCGCGGCAGAGCCTTCCGCGCGCGCGGCCCCGACGTCGACTCCGGCCCGCACCGCCGGCCCGACCTTCTCGAGTGCCCAGGCGGACCGCGGCCGCGATCTCTTCCGCGCGTCGTGCACCGAGTGCCACTCGTCGGGCGAGTTCTCGGACGCGCGCTTCCGGTACCGGTGGAGTCGCCGATCCGCGGGGCAGCTCTACGGCCTCATCCGGGCCACGATGCCGGAGACGGACCCCGGGAGCCTTACCCCGGAGGAGTCGGTGGACCTCGTGTCCTGGATTCTGCGCATGAACGGCTTCGAGCCGGGACCCGGCGAACTTCCGGCCGATCGTGCCTTCCTGGACCGCATCGGCCTCGCGTCGCTTCGTTGACGACCCGAGCCGCCGAGCGGCTCGCCGTGGCCGGGCGCGGGTAGACTCCGCATGGACCCCGTAGCTTCCGCACGCGAGCCGGCCCCGGCCGACCGCACCGGCGCGCCCTCGGCTCGAGGGCTCTGGGCGCTCTGCTTCGTGGTCTTCTCTCTGGTGGCGCTCGTCGCCGTCCCCGCGTGGTACCAGCGGCGGGTGGACGCCGTGCAGTCGCGCATCGCCGATGTGCTCGAGCCGGCAGCCCGCCTCTCCTCGAACCTTCGCCTGCTCAAGGCGCGGCAGTTCGCCCGGATGGAGGGCTTCCTCGCGTCCGGCGACCGGGCCTTCCGGGATCCGTACAACGCCGCGATCGCGGAGGAGGACTCAGTCCTGGCCGGGCTCCGGATCCTGGCGGCGGAGCTCGACGTGGAGGTCTTCGAGCTCGTTGCACGCCTGACCGCCGCATCGTTCGACTGGCGCTTCCTCAACCAGCGCATCTTCCAGGAACAGATGGGTGGCGGCGGCATCGCGCCCGACGCGCGCGCTCAGGTCCTCGCCGGCTACGAGGACCTGCAGCGCGTTACGGAACAGCTCGACCGCGCGATCCTCGCCGAGGTCGACGAAGGGCGGCGCGAGGTCGCGAACGTCGAGCGGGACCGTCGCAACCTGACCCTCGCGCTGGCGCTCGCCGCCCTCTTCTCCACCCTCCTCGTGGGTCGTGTGGCGTGGCGCTACCGCGAGCTGACGATCGAGCGGGAGCGGCGGAGGCGCGACGCCGTTCGGGCCCGTCGCGAGATCGACGCCCTCCTGGAGGCGACCGGCGACGGGGTGCTGGGGGTCGACCTGGACGGGCGGTGCATCTCGCTCAATCGCGCCGGCGTGCAGCTCCTGGGCTACACGGAGTCCGAGATCGTCGACCGCGACCTGCACGACACGCTGTTCCACACGTTGCCGGGCGGCGAGCCCAGCCCGCGGGAGGCGTCGCACGTCCTGGCGGCGATCGAGCGCGGCGAGCCGCTGGAGTCCGAGGACGGGGCCGTGCTCTGGCGTCGGAAGCGCGTCTGCTTCCCGGCGCGCTGGTCGCTCCGCCCGATGATCGACGGCACCGAGCTGCGCGGCGCGGTGCTCACCTTCACCGACATCACCGAGATCCAGGAGAAGGAGGAGGCGCTGCATCGGGCGATCCGGCAGCGCGAGGACGTCGTGTCGATCGTGTCGCACGACCTCAGGAACCCGCTCGGCGTGGCGATGGCCGCGGCCGATCTCCTCCTCGACCTGCCGCTCGACGACGAGCAGCGGCAACGACAGGCGGAGATCATCCGTCGCTCCGGAAAGCGGATGCAGCGGCTGATCGAGGATCTCCTCGACGTGGCGCGCATCGAGGCGGGCGCGCTCGTCGTCCGGCCCTCACGCGAAGAGCTCGCCCCCATCCTGGACGAGGCCGCGGATCTCTACGCGGAGCAGGCCGGAGCGCGCTCGATCGACCTCTCCGTGGACCCTCCGTCGAACGGGGTCGAGGCACGGGTCGATCGTGACCGGATCATGCAGGCCCTCGCCAACCTGCTCGACAACGCCGTCCGCCTAACGCCGGAGGGCGGCCGGGTGACGCTCTCCGTACGCAGCGAGCCGGATCCCGATGTGGTGCTCGTCTCCGTCGCCGACACCGGCCCGGGCATCGACCCCGACGAGGTGGAGCGTCTCTTCGGCCGCTTCGAGCAGGGCCGGGACTCGGGGACCGCGGGGCTGGGGCTCACGATCGTCCGCGGCGTGGCTCAGGCGCACGCCGGCGAGGTCGTCGTGCGCTCGACGCCCGGGGAGGGCAGCACCTTCACCCTCCGCATCCCCCGGGAGGGCCCGCCGCTCGGCGAAGGGTAGCCGGACGGGCGGTT
>JANQME010000432.1 GCA_028280205.1 Longimicrobiales bacterium | reverse complement strand
GGCGATGCCGAGCACCGTCAGCGCCGTAGCCCCCGAAGCCGAGTGATCGACGAGGAGGCGCTCGTCTGCCACATGGTAGAGTCGGTGCTGAAGACGCGGCTCGAAGTCCTCGGCCAGCTCGGGCTCCGGCAATGCCCTCAAGAGGGAAGCACCCTTCTCGAACACGACCTGATAGCGCTTGCACGACTCGCAGGTAGCCGCGTGGTCCTCGACCGCGCGCGCCTGCGTCGACGTGACGGTACCGTCGAAATAGTCCGTGAAGAGAGCGACGAATTCTGAGCAGGTCATGACGAAATGGCTGACGTATCGGACCAGAGCGGGCGGCGCCCCTCTGAGACAGTGTGACTTGATACTGCCGCCCTGCCGGAGGGGTTCCATACACAGCGACCCCGCCGAGTTTCCCCGGCGGGGCCTCCACCCCACCCCACCCCTCCGCGCCTGTACGACGCGCCGACGGATCAGTCGATCATCGGCGCGATGATGTTCGCGAAGTTGTTCCTGGCACGGTTCAGACGGCTCTTGACGGTGCCGAGGTTGCAGTCGGTGATGTCCGCGATCTCTTCGTACGTCTTCCCTTCCATCTCCCGGAGAACGAAGACGATCCGATGGTGCTCGGGCAGCTGCTTCACAGCCTCCTCGACCTTCGCCCGTAGGTGACGCTTCCGGAATAGATCGTCCGGCTTGTACTGGGTGTCTTCCCACTCCAGCGGCCTGTGATCGGCATCCCAGTTCTTCTTCAGCGTCTGGAAGAGCACCAGCGGGTTCCGCGAGCGGTTCCGCAGCTCGTTCTTCGCCAGGTTGCTCGCGATCGTGTAGATCCAGGTCGAGAACTTCTTCGTCTGGTCGAAGCGGTGCAGATGCCGATACACCCGCACGAAGGTCTCCTGCACCAGATCCTGACCGCGCTCGCGGTCGCCGATGGTCCGGTAGACGAAGTTGAGCAGCCGCTGGTCGTAGCGACGGACCAGCTCGTTGAAGGCTCGCGGGTCTCCGTCCAGCGACGCCTGGACGACCTGTGAGTCGTTCATGTCGCCCAGCCGCAGGCGATGTTCCCGAGCCTCGCTCGGCACCACCTGAAGCTCCGTCTTCTTCTTGGCTCGTGCCCTGGCCACGCTTCACCTCCGCTGTTGCGACGCCTGCTCCGTCGGCAGATGCACCCGAGTTTCCTTCGTGACGTGCACGCGACGTGCCAGCGCCGATCCCCTGAATTCCCGGACGTTCCGGCTTCGAGCGTCCCATCCATGTGACGTTCGAGCGCATCGGATGTGGACACCGGGGCCCGAATCGCTCGAAGCGTGCCGCTCTGACCGTAGGATACGGCAGCCCCTCGGGGCGGTTGCACGTAGGCCGGTCCGCGGACCGGTCCGTCCGGGCTCAGCCTTCCTCGACCTCCACGGGGCCGAGCTCCAGCGCGCGGAGCGGATCCGCCACGACCTCGGCATCCCCGACCACGACGATCTGCGCCTCGGCGGGGCGGATCCAGCGGGCCGCCGACTCGGCCGCCTGCGCGCGGGTCACCGAACGGACGTCGTCGCGGTACCGGTCGAAGTGGTCGTCCGGCAGCCCAAAGACGACGAGCTGGCCGACGCGGTCTGCGATCTGGGAGGTGGTCTGCAGGTGGAGACCGAAGACCCCGGCGGCGTAGTCCCGGGCCGCGGCGACCTCGTCCTCCGTGGGCCCATCCGTCGCGATCCCCTCGAGCTCGCGGACGATCTCGCGCACGGCCGGCGCGGTGACGTCGTTGCCCACGGCGGTCGAGACCTGGAACGGCCCCGCCTGCGAACGGAAGGCGAAGCGCGACCGCACGCCATACGTGAAGCCGTTCTTCTCGCGGAGGTTCAGGTTCAGCCGGCTCGTGAACATCCCGCCGAGCACCATGTTCGCGATCGAGAGCGGGTAGTAGTCCGGGATCGAGCGAGGAGCGCCGACGTGCCCGACGCGGAGCTCGGACTGGACCGCGCCGGGTCGGTGTACCAGGACCACGCTGCGCTCGCGCGACGCGGGCTCGGCCGTGAAGTCCGCCCGCACGGCGGGCACGCCGGTCCAGCGGCCCAGGTGCTCGCGCACCATCGATTCGACCTCGGCGGGGTCGACGTCTCCCGCGACGACCAGACCCCCGTTCTCGGGGCGGAAGGCGGCTTCGACCCACCCGCGCATCGCCGCGACCGTGGCGGCGCCCACCGAAGCCACGCTGCCGTCGACGGAGCGCGCGTAGGGTACCGAAGGATCGAAGTAGCGCGCCCGAGCGGTGTCGGTGGCCAGCGAACCGGGGTTCATGGCACGCTGCCGGATCGTGGCGAGCTGCTGGTCCCGCACGCGGGCGACTTCGTCCTCGGGAAAGGCCGGGTCGAGGAGCAGCTCGGAGAGGATCGTGAGCGCCTCGGGAAGACGTTCGGCCAGACACGACAGCCCGATCGTGGTGCCCTCCCAGCCGCCGTGGGTGGAGATGCGCGCGCCGATCCGCTCCACCGCTTCGGCGAGGTCGGAGCCGCTTCGTTTCTTCGTGCCCCCCTCGAGCGCGTCCGCGGTCAGCACCGCGAGCCCGGCCCGCTCCTCACCGAGCGCCGCCTCGCCCGCCCGGATGAAGAGGTTCAACGCGACCATCGGGAGCCTGCGGACCTCGGCGACGCGGAGGTCGAGGCCGCTCGGCAGGGTGCATCGGACGACCGAGGGGAAGTCGAAGGGACGGAGCGTGCCGCCCGGCGGAGCGACGGTGCGGTCGGGGGCGCTCACGAGGTACCCCCCGGCTCGAAGACGACGACCGCCCGGTTGTCGTCCCCCAGTCGCTCCGCCGTGAAGGCGCGGACCTGCTCAGGCTGGACGGCCCGCAGCCGGTCCAGCTCCCGGTTCACACGGTCCGGGTCCTCGAAGTACAGCTCGAACATGGAGAGGAGATCGGCCCGTTCCGCGACCCGCTCGAGCGAGCGGACGAGGTCGGTCTCGAGCAGCGCGATCGCGCGGTCGATCTCGGCCTGCTCGGCCCTCGCGAGCGCCGCGATCTCTTCGGAGAGCGCGGCCTCCAGAGCCTCCGGGTCGCCGTCCGGGTAGCCGGTCGCCCAGACGAGGAACATCGCGGCACCGGAGAGGAGCGGGTACACGTACGTCACGACGCCCTTCGCGATCCGCCGCTCCCTCACGAGCCGTCGGTAGAGTCGGGAGGCCCGGCCGGAGCCGAGCAGTGAACGGGCCACCTCGGCGACCGCGAAGTCGTCCGACGAATAGGGGGGCGCGCGGAAGCCCATGATGACCCTCGGGAGGGGGACATCCGACACGACATGGTCCCGGCGCGTCTCTCCGATGAGTGAAGGCAGCTCGGGGTCGCCCGGGATGGGCGGTACGGCCGCGCCGGGCTCGATCTCGCCGAACCACCGCTTCGCCTGCTCCAGCGCGCGCGCTGGATCGATGGCGCCCGCGATCGTCAGCACCGCGTTGTTCGGGACGTAGAAGGTCTCGAAGAAGGACGCCACGTCCTCGAGCGACGCGGCGTCGATATCCTCCATCGAACCGATCACCGTGTGGTGGTACGGATGCTCCGGCGGGTAGACGAGCGCCTGGAGCCGCTCGCTCCAGTCGCCGTACGGCTGGTTGTCGTAGCGCTGGCGCTTCTCGTTCTTCACGACGTCGCGCTGGTTGTCCAGCTTCTCCTGGTCGATCGCCGGGAGCATCCACCCCATCCGGTCCGACTCGAGCCAGAGCGTGAGCTCGAGCTCGTGGCTCGGCACCGTCTCGAAGTAGTTGGTCCGGTCGAACCAGGTCGTCGCGTTGAGCGAGCCGCCGACGCGCTCGATGAGCTCGAAGTGACGGTTCTTGGGGACGTGCGCCGAGCCCTGGAACATCATGTGCTCGAAGAGGTGCGCGAATCCGGTCTTGCCGGCCGGCTCGTTCCGCGACCCGACCCCATACCAGAGGTTCGTGGCCACGACCGGCACGGAGCGGTCCGGCGAGAGGATCACACGAAGGCCGTTGTCGAGGCGGTGGCGCTCGAAGGGGATCGAGAGGGTCATGGACGAGGAGTACCGCCCAGCGGCTCGGACGTTCAGGGCCGCTCGCTCAGACGCCTGCGCAGCAGGTTGGGGCCGAGGTCCTCGCGGAGCATCGCAGCGGCCGCCTGGTGCCCGCCGTCGAGTCGATCCTCCACCGCGAGGACCATCGCCTGGTCCACCTCCTCGGCCCGGATCCGCGCCCGCTCCAGCATCTCGTACGCCGTCCCGTCGCGCCCGATGGCGGCCGAGGCGAGCGCGGCCGCGAGCTGGGCCTCGACGTCGTCCTCGCGCAGCCGCGCGCCCGAGACCAGCTCGCCCGCGCCCTCGTCGGGGCGCTCGCCTTCGACGAGGACGAGCCCGAAGACGACCCGGGTCCAGCCGTCCTCGGGATCGAGCCGGACCGCGTCGGCCAGCGCGTCCGCCGCCGGGTCCATCCGGTCGGCCATCGCGAACGCGGCGCCCAGCTCGTAGGCGATCTGCGGGTCGTCCGGATCCAGCTCTCTGGCAGCGTTCAGCTCCTCGAGCGCCTGCTCCTCGTAGCCTTCGCGCGCGAGATAGGCGCCATACAGGAGGCGCGTGACGGCGAGGTGCGGGGCGGTGAGCGCCGCCGTGCGCAGCGCCTGCTCCGCGTCCGGGTCGTCGAAGCGAGCGAGTCCGCTGCCCACGGTGGCGAGGACGTACGGATCCGTCGGGGCCAGGGCGAGCGCGCGCCGGAATCGCTCGTACGCCACGCCGTCGAGTCCCAGCTCGCGCTCCGCGACTCCGAGCCAGCAGTGCACGGCGGCCTCGTCGTCGAACGACTCGAGGCCCTCGCGCAGCAGCTCGGCGGAGCTCTGCCAGTCGCCCTCGTCGGCGAGCGTCAGCGCGCGCTCGAGCAGCTCGTCGCGGTCCGTCACTCCTCCTCCCCGATCGCTTCCGCGCCCGGACCCAGGATCAGATTCTCGCCGGTCATCGCCTCCGGCGGCTCCAGACCCATGAGGCCGAGCACGGTGGGCGCAACGTCCGCGAGGCGACCCGACTTCCACAGGGCGATTCCGGAACGACGTGCCGGGTCGTCGCCCCCGCCGTCCGCGAAGGCACCGTCCACGGAGTCGTCGTCCGCAGAGGCACCGTCCTCGGAGTCACCGTCCCGATCCGCGGGCGCCGGCTCATCCTCCGCGAGCGGATCGTAGACGAAGAAGTCGACCGGCGTCGTCGTGTGCGCCGTGTGCACGTTCCCCTCCGGATCGATCATCATCTCGCAGTTTCCGTGGTCGGCCGTGATCAGGGCCACCCACTCGGGGTGTTCGTCCACGGTGCGCAGGATGTCCGCGAGGCACGCGTCGACCGCCTCGACCGCCTTCACCGCCGCCGGGATCACTCCGGTGTGCCCGACCATGTCCGGGTTCGCGAAGTTGACGAGAATGAAGTCGCGTTCGCTCCGGACTCCGCCGATCACCGCGTCGGCCACGGCGCGCGCCGACATCTCCGGCTGAAGGTCGTACGTGGCGACCTTCGGCGACGGTACGAGCAACCGATTCTCGCCCGCCCACGGCGTCTCCTCTCCGCCGTTGAAGAAGTAGGTGACGTGCGCGTACTTCTCGGTTTCGGCGACCTTGAGCTGCGTGCGCCCCCGTTCGGCAAGGTATTCCGACAGCCCGCTGCGCACGTTCTCCGGCGGGAACGCCACCGTGACGGGCAGATCCTCCTCGTACTGCGTAAGCGAGACGATGGTGGACGGCAGCGAGCCTTCGCGCTCGAAGCCGTCGAAGTCGGGACGGGAGAGCGCGGCGGTGAGCTGCCGCATCCGATCGGCGCGGAAGTTCATGAGGAGGACGACGTCGTCGGGGCCGAGCCCGGCTTCTCCCGCTCCACGGATACCCGTGGGCTCCACGAACTCGTCCGTCGTCCCGTCCACGTAGCTCTGATCGAGGAAGGAGACGTCGTCGGCCCAGAGGTCGGCCCGCCCGCGCGCCACGAGCTCGAAGGCCCGCCGGGTCCGGTCCCAGCGCCGGTCTCGGTCCATCGCCCAGTACCGCCCGCAGACGCTCGCGACCGCCCACCGCTCACTCTCCATGCACCGCTCGGCGAGCCGTCCCACGTACCCGACTCCTCCGGTGGGCGAAGTGTCCCGACCGTCCGTGATGCAGTGGATCCGAAGCCACACGTCGGCGGGGAGCCGGTCGAGCAGAGCCTCGAAGTGCCGGAGGTGGCTGTGCACGCCCCCGTCCGAGACGAGCCCGACGACGTGCGCCGTCGCACCGGTCCCCCGCAGATGGGCGACGAGACGCTCCAGGCCGAGTCGTCTGGCGAACGTCTTCTCTTCGACGGCCCGGTCGATCCGGGCGATATCCTGATAGACGACCCGGCCGGCGCCGAGATTCAGGTGGCCCACCTCGGAGTTGCCCATCTGGCCCGGCGGGAGCCCGACATCTCGCCCCGAGCAGGCCAGCCGCGTGCGGGGACGCCGGTCGTACAGCCGACGGAAGGTGGGTACGTGCGCCAGCTCCACCGCGTTGCCCGGATCGGGCTCCCCTACGAAGTCGGAGTGGCCCCAACCGTCGAGGATCGCGAGGAGGACCTTGCGCATGGCGCGGTGGTGGGGCTGGGGGGACGGTCATCGGGCCCGGGCGGTCGCCCCGAGGGACGGCACCGGCCACGGGCCCGGCGA
>JANQME010000137.1 GCA_028280205.1 Longimicrobiales bacterium | reverse complement strand
CTTCGCGGTCCACGGCACGCCGGTCGTAGCGGGCACGGACTTCGGCGACTTCGACGACTCCGAAGTACCCGGAACGCTCGTCGTGAACCAGGCGTTCGCGGATCACTTCTGGCCGGGCGAGGAGGCGGTCGGCCGGACGATCGAGCACAACGGGAACCCCGTGCGGATCCGGGGCGTCGTGGAGCGTCGCCGGTGCGCCGACCTCGTGGGGCCAGGCACGATGTGCTACTGGTCGTGGGCGAGCGCCGACGGACGACGACAGGTATTCCGCGTGCGCACGGCCGGTGAGGCCCAGGCGTTCATCCCCCGCTTCCGTGAGATCGTCGAGGAGCTCGGCTCCGACATCGCCGTGACGGGCGCGGAAGGCCTGGACGACTTCCTCGCCTACCAAGTGCGCGCAGAGCACTTCGCCGCCTGGTCGTCGGCAGCCCTGGCGTTGTTCGGCGTCCTCCTCCTGGCCGGCGGCACCGCGTCGCTGTTCGTCTCGCTGGTTCGTGGGAGCCTCGGCGAGATCGCGATCCGCGTCGCGCTCGGAGCGACGGATGCCAGAGTGGCACGACACATCCTGAGTCACGGGGCGGCCGTCATGGCGGCGGGGATCGTCCTCGGACTCGTGGCCACGCGATTCGTCGCGCCCCGCTTTGCGGAGCGCCTGTTCGAGGTGGCACCGAGCGACCCGCTCAGCTACTCCCTGGCCGCCGCGATCGTCGCGACGGTCGGGCTCGCAGCCATGGGTTCCGCCACCCGGACCGCAGCGAGCAGTGATCCCAGTACGCACCTCCGAAGCCAGTAGCCTCGTCCGGCGCCCTACTCCGCGACCACGTGCAGCCGGGAGGCCACCTTCCCGGCGATCTCGACGGTGCGCTGGAGGTCCGGGTGGCGCACGACGACGATCCCGTCGCCCACGAGCACCTTCCGCCAGTCCCGCCGGGGCACACCGATCGGGTTGAGGTCCATCATCACGACGTGCGCCCCGATCTCGGACATGAGCGCCTCCAGCCCCTCGTACCGCTGGATCCGACCCTGCCCTCGGGCCCGCTTGAAGATCCATGCGGCGTTGTACTTCCGCTCGACCGGCTGGCTGAAGCGACCGTGCACCACGGCGTCGGCCCACCCGGTGTACGTGTCGATGTCCGACGCGTAGTTGATGAGGTCGACCAGATACGCGCCGGGCGGGCGGCCCCCGATCTCCCCGAAGACCGCCTCGCCGTCGTGGGTGCGGTACCACTCCATGTGCGTGTAGCCGGTGCCGAAGTCGAGAGCATCGAGCACGGCGTGCCCCATGCGCACCCCCGCGGCCAGATCCTCGCGTCCCGGGTCCCGGTAGACGAGCGTGATCGGGCTCACCCACTCGTTGTGCTTCATGTCGAGCGCGCGCGGGATGTACGTCGCCACGCTGTGGAAGACGATCCGACCGTCCACACAGATCGTCTCGAACGTCATGTCGTCGCCCTCCACGAACTCCTCGACGCTCACCTCCGTCACCGAGCGCAGCGCCGGGAGGACGCGGTCCAGCTCGTCGCGCCCGTTCACCCGGTAGGTGCTCTCCGAGCCCGCACCCGCGATCGGCTTGACGACCACCGGATACCCGATCACCTCCGCGGCCTCCACGACCTGCGCGGCAGTGCGTGCCCGGTAGTGATGCGGGGTCCGGATCCCCGCGGCGTCGAGCACCTGCTTCATCGTCTCCTTGTCGCGAAAGGGGAGCGTATCCGCCACGCTCATCCCCGGCAGGCCGAGCATCTCCCGGATCCGCGCCGCCAGGACCATGTACGGCTCCCACAGGCACTCGACCCGATCGATGCGGACCCGGCGAGCCACTTCGGCGACTTGGGCCAGCACGGCGTCCTCGTCCTGCCACGAAGCGACCCGGACGTACGCGGAGAGCACCGAGCGCGCCGGCTCCTCGAGCGCGGCGCGGGGCTGATCGCCGAGCCCGACGACCCGGGCCCCGACTTCCGCCAGCCCACGGGTGAAGTGGCGCATCTCGCGCGGGAAGCCGGGCGAGATC
>JANQME010000388.1 GCA_028280205.1 Longimicrobiales bacterium | reverse complement strand
AAACGACGGACGTCACGATCGAGAGCACCGAAATCGGAGTCATCGAAGGCACGGTCACCGCAGGCGGGACGCCGGCCTCGAGCGCGCCCGTCGGCCGACGTACGTGCGCACGACGGTGACCGCTCTCGCGAAGGGCGAGCGCACCGCGGAAGAGCCGGGCGAGGCGGCGACGGACCCGTCGGCAGCCTCCTATCTGCGGGGCTACAGTTGGGGCAGCGCCGTGCACGGTGCGCTGGCGCTGGCGGCGTCGGAGCCCTCGACGGAGCTCTTGCGCGTCGCCTGTCGCGACCTGCTCATCGAGCACGAGCGGCCGCTCGACGACCGCGGAGAGCCCGTGGAGCTGACCGAGCTGCTCGACCTGGTGGCCGCGGTACGTCGGTCGGAGCTGTGGCGCCGCGCGAAGACGGCGGACCGCATGCTCGTAGAGATTCCCTTCGCGGTCCGTGACGTCGAGATCCCGACGAGGCCGAGGACCGGTCCCGAGGCGCCGACCGACCCGGATTCCGGTCGGCCGCAGCTCGACCTCTTCGGCGGGGGTGCGGCTCCGGGCATCGGCGGCGGGCACGGCGGAGAGACGGCGGGCATCCGGGCGGAGTCCGGGGACGGCGGAGGCGTGGACTCGGATCGATCCGGCATCGGAGACGTCGACGCGCCGTCCGTGCTCGAGGGGGTGATCGACCTCGTCTTCCGTGAGCGGGGCGGGTGGGTGATCGCGGACTACAAGACCGACGTGGGGACGGATCCCGACTTCGCCGCCCGGATGGTCGGGTATCGCCGTCAGGTCGACCTGTACGCGAGTGCCTGGTCCCGCTTGACGGGCGAGCCGGTCAAAGAGCGTATCCTCTTTTTCACCGCCCAGGGACGGACCGAAAGCTGGTAGCGCGCGAGATCGGCGCGCTCCTCGCGTTCAGCCTCAGCGCGGCGTGTCGGAGACGAGCCGCCCCTCCCGGTCGACGCGCACGACGAGCGCCGTTCCCTGCCACGCTGCGGGATCGACGCCCTCGACGCGTACGGTCGCGCGTCCGCCATCGACGAGCACGGTGACCTCGACGTCCACCGGCTGACCCCCCGGGATTCCGAAGTGCACGGGGAGATCGGACTGGCTGTCGTACCCCGACCCGCTGTCGACCAGACGCGTGCCGAGGAGGCGTTCGGTGCCGGCAGCGTAGAGGCGGACCTCGGCGCCCGGCCGGGTGGCGCGCCCCTCCCCGTCGACTACGCGCACCTGCAGCGAGTGCCAGGCGAACTCCGGCCGGAGCAGGTTCCGGAGGAGGTGGTGCATCCCGTCCTCGGCGGCTCCCGCCAGGGAGAGGTCGAGGTCGCCGTCCAGGTCGAAGTCCACCCAGGTGGCTCCGTGGCTCGAGGCGAGCTCGAGAATCTCCATCGGCGTGACGTCGACGAACCTCGCCCCACCTTCGCGTCGGAAGAGCCAGTCGCGGTAGTGCGTACCTCCGCCGACCGTCCCGTTCACGTACAGATCGACCGTGCCGTCGTGGTCGAAGTCACCCCAGGCGCACGTGTCGTAACGGGACTCGACGGCCAGCCCGACCTCCTCGGCGACGTGCGTCCACCCCCCGCCGTCGTGCCGGGCGAGCCCGTTCGGTCCGTAGTTGGCGAAGAAGAGGTCGAAGTCGCCGTCAGCGTCGTAGTCCACGACGCACGGACGCACCGTGCCGTGCGCTTCGTCGCCGATCGCCCGCCCACCGTTTCGGACGGGCTCCGCGTCCGTCGCCTCCGTGAAGCCTCTGGCGTCCGCCCGGTACAGCGCGTTTGCGTCCCCGTTCATGTTGGCCACGACGAGGTCGAGGCGGCCGTCGCCCGTGTCGAACCACGAGGCCCCCACGGTCCGCCTCGCATCGGCGACGCCGAGCTCGAGCGCGACGTCCGTGAAGCCCTCCCTCCCCCGGTTCTCGAAGAGTCGGTTCTCCCGATCGCGCATGGCGAGGAAGAGATCCAGATCTCCGTCCTCGTCGAAGTCGATCCAGGCGGGCTGCCGGGTCGTTCCCTCCATCAGCAGGAGCCCGACTTTGCCCGCAACCTCCGCGAATCCACCGGCGCCTTCGTTGCGGAAGAGCGCGGTTACGGGGGCGTCGCCGGCGTAGCCCAGGAACAAATCCGGATCGCCATCCGCATCGTAGTCGCTCCACGCCGAGGAGCGCACGGAGCGACGCACCTGGAGGCCGACGGAGGCCGCCACGTCGGTGAATCCGGCCGTGCCGTCGTTCCGGTACAGACGGCTTGGCGCGCCGTCGAAGCCGACGAAGCGGTCCGGGTCGCCGTCCCCGTCGAAGTCGGCCCACGCATCCGTGAGCGCGCCTCCGTCGGCGAAGAGCTCGGGCTCGGCCAGCGCGAAGCGGACCGGCTCGGGAGCGCGTTCCGTGCAGCCCCCGAGTGCGAAGAACGATCCGACGAGCACGGATGCCGGTCCGAGCCGGTTGGCGAGGCGGGTCCCGGAGCGGGACGCCGAGGCCCCGGCTCGCAACGGTCTCACCACCCCTGCTCGTCGACGTACTCGGTGCGCGTCGTCTTCGGCAGCGCGAAGCCGAAGAGCCCCTGCAGCCAGTAGACCACCTTCGTCTTCATGGGGATGTCGCCCGTCTCCAGCTCGCTCTTGAGCAGACCGAGGATGTCGTTCCATCCGGCCTCGTGCTTCTCGGGCGCGGTGTGCTCGTCGGTCCAGCCGGCGTGCGTCAGGGTGACGCGTGTCCCGCCGTCGACGGCCTCGAGCTCCCAGGTGACGACCGTCGCGGGCTCCGGCTTCATGGCGAAGATGTAGGTGTGCTTGAGCCGGCGCGGGGGATCGACCTCGAGCACCTCGCCGGCGACGAAGACGTGCTTGCGGTCGGGGCTCGAGTAGCGGATCCGCCCGCCGGGCTGCAGGTCGATGTCGAGCACGGTGTTGTAGAGGGGACGCTGGATCGAGCCGGTCTTCGTGATCTCGTTCCAGACCTTCTCCACGGGGACCGCGATCGTGATCGAACAGATCGCGTCGGGAAGGGCGGCAGGGGACATCGTCGTCTCCGGAGGGGGATCAGGCTGTGCGGTCCGCCCGGCTCTCGAGCTCGGACTTGAGGCTCGTGAGCGCGTCGGTCCACGGCTGCATGTAGCGGCTCACCCAGCGGTCGTAGAGCTGCTGGATGGGCACCGGATTCAGGTAGTTGTGTCGCTCCCGGCCCTCGCGCACCGCCACCACCAGATCGGCGTCGGTGAGGACCTTGAGATGCTGCATGACGGCGAATCGCGAAAGGTCCGGAAACGCCTCGGCCAGCGCGCCCGTCGTGCGCGGACCATCCCGCAGCAGGTCGAGCATGCGCCTCCGATGCGGATTCGCCAGAGCCTTCCAGACCGGTTCGTCGTCTTTCGCTTGCATATGTGATAATATTATCACATGTTGTCCGGGTCAAGACGGCGGTACCGGAGGAAAGGCGCGCCGACAGGGGTCGACACGCCCGGGCCGCGGACAAGGAGCGGCAGGATGGGACGGAAGATCGGAGCGGTGGTGGTGGGGGTGGTGCTCTGGGGCGTCCTCTGGAACGGCGGGAACGCCGTGCTCGGGTCGACGGGGATCATCACCGTCGGGGAGCCCATCACCGGGGTGGGGGTGCTACTCGGGCTGATTGCCTACAGCGCGGCGCTCTCCGTCCTCGCCGGATGGTCCGCGGCGGCGATCGCGGGTGTGCCGGGCGCGATGGGGGCGGTCAGGGCGCTGGCGGGCGTCAACCTCGCGATCGGAATCGTGGTCGAGGCGATGTACTGGAGCCTGATGCCCGCATGGTACCACATCGTCTTCCTGGCGCTCGTCGTCCCGATGACGCTGATCGGGGGGCGGATGAAGGCGGAGGCGTAGCCGCGACGCGGCGGCGTCCCCCGGAGTCGGGCCTCCGCGCCACCGGTCTGCCGCTCGGCCTTCCCACCCCGCCCGCCCCCGTGCACATTCCGACGTCCATGGACGTGCTCACCGCCATCACGACGCGCCGGTCGATCAAGGCGTACACCGACCGCCCCGTCTCCGACGAGGAGGTCCGCAGCCTTCTCGCAGCAGCCGTCCAGGCGCCGAACCACCGGATGACGGAGCCGTGGCGCTTCTACGTCATGGGTGCGGAGGCGAGGGCCGGGTTCGGGCGGGCGCTCGGGCATCGGAAGGCGAAGCGGGTCGACGAGCCGGACGCGGCCGAAGCAGTCGTCGCGAAGGTCGAGGCCTCGCACCGGGAGCTGCCTGCGATGCTCGCGGTCGCCGTCGTGCTCGACGAGAACCCCGAGATCCTCTCGGAGGATGTCGCCGCGACGTGGATGGGGATCCAGAACCTCTGTCTGGCCGCGCACGCCTCGGGGCTGGGGACGCACGTGAAGACGGGCGCGATCATGGACGACCCCGCGGCCCGGGCGGTCGTGGGGATCCCCGAGGGAGAGCGGATCATCGCGACCGTTTCGCTGGGGGAGCCCGCGGCGATGCCGAATCCGAAGTCGCGCCGCGATGCCGAAGAGCTCACCCGCTGGGTCGACTGACCCGGAGCCGGAGGTCGCGTCGGGCGCCGCCGCCGCGCACGCCGCCGAGGTCGCCCGCTACTACGACGCGAACACCCGGCGCTTCCTCGCCGTAGGCCCCCGGCGCGGTTCGGCCTCGATCCATCGGGAGCTCTGGGGACCGGGCGTGGCGTCCCGTGTCGAGGCGGTGGCCTTCGTGGATCGCCTCCTCGTGGACGAGATCCGCTCCCGGGTGCCCGGTGCCCACTCGGTGCTCGACCTGGGGTGTGGAGTCGGCGGAACGGCGTACCACCTCGCGACGTCGCTGCCGGAGATCGACGTGACCGGTGTGACGATCAGCCGCCTCCAGCTTCGACTCGCCGCCGAGGGGGCCGAAGCGAGAGGTCTCGGAGGACGGTGTCGCTTCTTGTCGGGTGACTTCGGCGCTTCCGACGTCGGATCGGGCTTCGACGCCGCCGTGGGAGTCGAGTCCCTCGCTCATGCCGCTCGCCCCTCGGACTTCTTCGCGGGAGCGGCCCGCGCCCTGGCCCCTGGCGGACTTCTGCTCGTCGTCGACGACTTCCTCACCCGCCCGCGCGACGAACTTCTGGCCGCCCAGCGCGGCGCCGTCGACGACTTCCGCGCCGGATGGCGCGTGCCCAGCGTCGACACCGTCGAAGTCGCGATCTCCGCGGCGGCGGAGGAGGGCTTCGACGCGGTCGAGGCCCGTGACCTGAGCGGCTTCGTGCGGACCGGCCGTCCCCGCGACCGGCTGATCGGGCTCCTCGCCCCGGCTTTCCGCGTCGCAGGTCTTCGGAGGATCCCCTTCTTCGGCAACATGATCGGGGGCGATGCGCTGCGGCGCGGGCTGCGCTGCGGCTTCGTGGCGTACCGCCTCCTGGTCTTCGAATTGGCGCGCTCACGACCCGTCGGGACGCACCGCGCCGAGGCGCGCCCGAGGTCGTTGCCGTAACGCGCCGCGGGCCTATTCGCCCCGCATGGCAACGACCGGGCTGACCCGTGTGGCCCGCCAGGCAGGAACGACGCACGCCGCGAACCCGACCGCGAGGAGCGTGAGCGTCACGGCCACGTAGACGATCGGCTCCCGGGGATCGACTCCGAAGAGCTGGCTCGACAGCAGACCGGAGAGCGCGAGCGCGCCGGCCACGCCCAGGCCGAGGCCGACCCCGACGAGCCGGAGCCCGTCGCCCAACACGAGCCCGCGAACGGCGCCGCCGTCGGCTCCGAGCGCCATGCGGATCCCCATCTCGCCCTCGCGCTGTGCCACGGCGTACGACAGCACTCCGTAGACCCCGACCGAGGCGAGGAGGAGCGCGATTACGGCGAACGCGGAGAGCAGCAGCGTGGAGAAGCGATCGCGCGACTGGGCGTCGGCCAGCACGTCGTCGAGCGTCTGGATGTTCGTCAGTGCCACGGACGGATTCATCTCGCTCAGTTCGCGCCGGACGGATGGAAGCACGGCGGCGGGATCGCCGCTCGAGCGCACCGCGATCGTCCTGCGACGGATCGACGACTGCAGTCCGCTGAAGTACAGGGCGGGCGTCGCATCCGCGCGCAGCCCGTCGTACTTCACGTCCTTCACCACGCCCACGATCTCGGACTCGCGGATGTCTGCCGCGATGTGGATCTCGCCGAGAGGACCGAGCCGCATGCGCATGTCGCCGATCTTCTCGCCGAGCGGGCTCTCTCCGGTGTAGAAGCGCTCGGCGAAGGCCTCGTTCACGACGACCGCGCCCGGCGCGTCGCCGCGGTCCATCGAGGAGAAGCTCCGGCCGGAGACGATCGGCGTGCGCATCGCAGTGAAGAAGCCCGGGCCGACGGGTCGGATGGCCGCGCGCGGATCGAGCTCGTCGGCCACCTCACGGTCGACGAAGCGGATTTCCTGCACGTAGTCGAGATCCTCGCCCAGCGGGAGGGACGACGCGTCGCCGACCGCCGCGACGCCGGGGAGCTCGGCGATCCGCTGCTCGAAGCGCTCGTAGAAGTCGGTGACCTCCTGGTCGCTGGACGCGACCGCCGTGGAGAGGTCCAGCTCGACGGTGAGGACGCCGCCGGCGACGAAGCCGGGATCGACCGCGCGCACGTTCTCGAAGGAGCGTACGAGCAGGCCGGCACCCACGACCAGCATGAGCGCCATGGCGAACTGGGCCACGACGAAGCTGCTTTGGACGCGATGGCGGCTGGATCCCGCCGTGTTTCGCCCTCCGTCGCGGATCGACTCGTGGACCTCGGAACGGAGGAGCCGTGCCAGCGGCGCCAGGCCGAACAGGAGGCCGGTGACGATGCTCACGCCGGCCACCACGCCCAGCACCGTCGCGTCGAGGGAGACGTCCTCCCCGCGCGGAAGCGTGACCGGTGCGAGCGCCAGGAGCGCGCGCACCCCGACCTGCGCGAGCGCGAGGCCCAGTAGCGCTCCGGCACCCGCGAGCACGAGACTCTCGGTGACGAGCTGACGCGCGAGTCGGGCTCGCCCGGCTCCGAACGCCACGCGCACCGCGATCTCCCGGCTACGCGCCTCGGCTCGCGAGAGCAGGAGGTTGGCCACGTTGGCGCAGGCGATGAGGAGGATGAGGCCCGTCGCACCGAGCAGGACGAGGAGGGCCGTTCGGGTGTCGCCGACCAGCTCGTCGTGCAGGCGTGCCATGGTCACCGTCCAGCCCCGGTTGGAGTCCGGGTTCTCCTGCTCGATGCGTGCGGCGACTCCCGTCATGTCGGCGCGAGCCGCGTCCAGCTCGCGATCGTTTCCGAGTCGACCCACGGCGCTCATCCAGCGGGCCCCGCGGCTCTGGATCTGCATGCCCCACGTCATGTTGAGCCAGACGTCCACGCCGTCGGGGAACGTGTGCTCGGGGCGGACGATGCCGATGACCTCGATGGGTCCCCCGTCGAGCGTGATCGTCCGACCGACGATCGACGGGTCGCCTCCGAAGCGTCGCTGCCAGAAGCCGTACGCGAGGATCGCGACCGCGGTGGAGCCCGGTCCGTCGTCGGCCGTGAACGTGCGCCCGGCCAGCGCCCCGGCACCCATCACGTCGAAGAAGTCCTCGGTCGTGTAGACGACGCGCACGCGCGTCGGATTGCCGTCCGACTCCGTGACGGTCCCGGTGGTCGGCCAGTACGCCGCCATCGACTCGAAGGTGGCGTTCATGGTGCGCCAGTCGTCGAAGTCCATCGGCGAGACCATGTACTTCGCCTGGTTCTGCTCCTCGTTGTGCGTCCAGAGCAGGACCAGCTCCTCCGGCTCCTCGAAGGGGAGCGGCTCGAGCAGAACCGCCTCCACGACCGTGTAGATCGCCGTGTTCGCTCCGATCCCGATCGCCAGCGTGAGCATCGCGACGCCGCTGAACACCGGGTTCTTCGCCATCATCCGAAGCGCGTACTTCACGTCGTGCATCCTGTCCTCCACCCGAGTCGAGCCCGTCTGCCGCCGCATCGGTCCTCTGACCCGTAGACGACCCCTGCGATCGGAAAGTTGAAATTCACGGGGTGCGAATCGACGTGACCGGATCGGTCGCCGCTCCGATGCGCGCCGGGACGAGGAGCGAGAGCATGATCAGCACGAGCACCGCGAGCGCCGCCGCCGCCGGGACACGCAGGTCGTCCGCGCTCACGCCGAAGAGGAGGCTCTCCATGGCTCGACCGAGCGCCAGCGCGAGAAGGACTCCGGGACCGACGCCGTAGAGCGCCGAGCGCAGCCCGCCTCCAAGGATGCGCACGGTGATCCGTCGCTCCGTCGCTCCCAGAGCCAGCCGCACGCCGATCTCCAGGCGACGCCGCCGGACGGCGTGGAGGCCGACGCCGAAGGCGCCCACCGCGCCGAGGGCGACCGCGGTGACTCCGAAGGCGGCCATGATCGTGAGCATGAGGGCCTGCGAGGCGCGAAACGGGGCGACGAGCTGCTCGCCCGAGCGAACGTCGAAGCGGGGAAGTCCGGGTCCTGCGGTGGCTGCGGCACGCTCGATCGCGCCGGGGTCCCCGCCGGGACCGCGCCGAGCCGCGAGGAAGACGGCGCCGGCCGCGAACCGGTCCGTCTGCTCGATCGGGCGGTAGAGCACCGGCCCAGGCTCGACGGCGGGCCCTGCAGTGCGGGTGTCCCCGACGATCCCGACGATCGTGAGGGGGCGGTCGTGGCCGTCGAGACCCATCGTTACCCGCAGGCCCAGCGGGTCCCGGCCGGGGAAGACCGTGCGGGCGAACGACTCATTGACGACCGCGACGTGCCGTGTGTCGGCCCGATCTCCTTCGTCGAACGTCCGGCCTGCCCGGAGCTCGATCCCGAGCGTACGGAAGTAGCCCGGCGTGACCGGCTGCCAGCCGGAGTTGGGCGGCTCGCCCTCCGGGCCTCCTCCCACGATGCGGACCCCCGCCCCCAGCCCCTGTTCGAGCGGTCCGTTCGCTCCGAAGGCGACGGACTCGACCCCACCCAGGCCCTGAACGGCGGCCGCGACGTGCCGATACACGGCGATCCGTTCCTCGTAGCTGCGTGA
>JANQME010000380.1 GCA_028280205.1 Longimicrobiales bacterium | reverse complement strand
GGAGCGCTGCACGTGGGCCCTCGACCGACGTTCAAGGGATCGCCTCCGTCGATCGAGCTGCACCTCATCGACTTCGACGAGGACATCTACGGCGAGGAGGTCCGGGTCGACTTCGTCGAGCGGCTGCGCGGCGTCGAGCCGTTCACGACGGTCGATGCGCTGGTGAGCCAGATCCGTGTCGACGTCGAGCGGGCGCGGGAGGCCGTCGGCCGCCTCCGGTGACGGGTCTGACCCATCACCCCCGAAGCCGTAGACGGTCCAGCACCCTTTCCCTACCTTTTCAGGCTGACCAGAGACGGGCTTGCCCCTCGGGCGGCCTACGACCGCTTCCCTTGCAGCAAACGACTCTCGCGGAGGCACGACGCCGATGGCGATCGTCAAGGAAGACATCATCAAGAAGTACCAGCTCCACGAGAACGATCGTGGCAGCGCCGCAGTGCAGATCGCGATCCTCACGGCCCGGATCAACGACCTCCGGACCCACTTCGACGAGCACCGGGGAGACCATCACTCCCGGCAGGGACTCCTCAAGATGGTGGGCCGCCGGCGCCGGCTCCTCGAGTACGTCCGCAACAAGGACGTCGAGCGGTACCGTGAGCTCATCGCGGATCTCGGTCTGCGTCACTGATCACCCGGCGTCTCCTGCCCGTGTGGGGCCGGAGCCGTCTTTCTGCAGGACCCGACCGGACCATGATCGCGTGGCCCGATCGGCCATTCCGCCGAAGCGTGCGCGCCTCGGGTGGGAGACGGCCTACAACATGGCTGCGACAACGAGTCGTGGGCGACGCGGATGCGCTCCGCGGGCCCGCACCTCGGCGGCGGTCGCTCTCTCCTCCGAATCCCGCATCACTTCGGCATCTGATCCCTGGCCGGGGAAGAGCTCCGGCCGCAACGAAGTGAGAAACACATGATTCAGAGGTTGGAGCGTCCCTTCGCGGGACGCACCCTGTCGCTCGAGATCGGCCGCATGGCCAAGCTGGCGCAGGGCGCATGCCTCGTGCAGTACGGCGAGACGGTCGTGCTGTGCGCGGTCACCGTTCAGGACAATCCCACGCACCTCCCCTTCTTCCCGCTCACGGTCGAGTACCGCGAGAAGTCGTACGCAGCCGGGAAGATCCCGGGCGGCTTCTTCAAGCGCGAAGGCCGGCCGGGCGAGAAGGAGATCCTCGCGGCCCGTCAGATCGACCGGCCCATTCGGCCGCTCTTTCCGGACGGCTTCATGCACGAGACCCAGGTCGCGTGCTTCATCCTGTCGGCCGACCAGGAGAACGACGCCGACGTGCTCGCGCTGATCGGCGGGTCCGTTGCGCTCAACATGTCGAAGGTCCCGTTCAACACGACGGTGGCCTCGGTGCGCCTCGGGCGTATCCAGGGCAACTGGGTGGTCAACCCGACCTTCCAGCAGCTCGAGTACTCGGATCTGGACATCGTCGTGGCGGGGTCGTCGGAGGCCATCACGATGGTGGAGGGCGGTGCCCTCGAGGTTCCGGAGGACGAGATCCTCGAAGGGCTGCAAGTCGCGCACGACGCCATCAAGGAGCTGTGTGCGCTCCAGGACGAGTTCCTCGAGGGCCACCGCGTCCCCGACATGGAGTGGTCCCCCGTGGAGCCCGACGGCGATCTGAAGGAGAAGGTCGAGGGCTTGGCAGCCGGGAAGGTCGCCGAGGCGCTCGGGCTGCACGACAAGCAGGAGCGCTCGCAGGCGATGGCCGCGGTCACCGAGGACGTGATCGCCACGCTCGTCGACGAGGACGAGGAGTACGCCGAGCACGAGAAGGACGTGAGCGAGATCCTGCGTGGCATCGAGAAGAAGACGATGCGACGCCAGATCCTGGAGAAGGGCGAGCGGGCCGACGGCCGCGGCCTGGACGACATCCGGTCCATCTCGTGCGAGGTCGGAGTGCTTCCACGCACGCACGGCTCTGCGCTCTTCACCCGCGGTCAGACGCAGGCGCTCGCCGCGGTCACGCTGGGCACGGCGCGCGACGAGCAGCGCATCGACTCGATCGACACGCGCGAAGAGATCACGAAGTCGTTCATGCTCCACTACAACTTCCCGCCCTTCTCGGTCGGGGAGGCGCGCCCGTATCGGGGCACCTCCCGTCGCGAGATCGGACACGGAAATCTGGCGGAGCGGGCGATCCAGCCCCTCCTGCCGGCGTACGACGACTTTCCGTACACGATCCGCATTGTCTCGGACATCCTCGAGTCGAACGGGTCTTCCTCGATGGCGACGGTGTGCGGCTCCTCGCTCTCGCTCATGGACGCGGGTGTGCCGATCAAGGCGGCGTGCGCCGGCGTGGCGATGGGGCTGATCAAGGAAGGCGACGACGTCGCGATCCTGACCGACATCCTCGGCCTCGAAGACGCGCTCGGCGACATGGACTTCAAGGTCGCCGGGACCCGTGCGGGCGTCACCTCGATCCAGATGGACATCAAGATCGAGGGGCTCACCGTGGACATCCTCGAGGAGGCGCTGGAGCGGGCCAACAAGGGCCGCATGCACATCCTCGACCAGATGGACAAGGCGATCGACAGTCATCGCGACGAGCTCTCCGACTGGGCCCCGCGCATCGTGTCGATCCAGATCAACCCGGAGAAGATCGGCGAGGTCATCGGACCGAAGGGCAAGACGATCCGCGCCATTCAGGAGGAGTCCGGCGCGCAGATCGATATCGACGACTCCGGGATCGTGAAGATCGCCGCCGTCTCCGGCGAGGCGGGCTCGAGGGCCCGCGAGATGATCGAGGCGATCGTGAAGGACCCCGAGGTCGGCCGCATCTACGAGGGGCCGGTCAAGAACACCACCTCGTTCGGTGCGTTCGTCGAGATCATGCCGGGCACCGAAGGGCTGTGCCACATCTCCGAGCTGCAGGAGCAGCGCACGGAGAAGACGGAGGACGTCGTCAAGAAGGGCGACATCGTCCGGGTGAAGCTCCTCTCCATCGACGAGAAGGGCCGTCTGCGCCTGTCGCGTCGCGCCGCGATGGCCGAAGAGGCCGAGACGGTGGGGGCGGGGGCGTCCGGTGACGCCGGCGAGGCGTAGCCCGCCGGGCGAGGCACGCGTGCGCGGCATGAATACGGGAGGGCACGGGCAGGCGCCTGTGCCCTCCGCGGTTTCCGAGACGGTCGAGACGGCAGCCGAGCGGCCCGAAGGTCTGCGCGAGACGCGCCTGGACAACGGCGTGATCGTCCGCTCGGAGCACATGCCCGGCGTCCGCTCCGCGGCCGCCGGCGTGTGGATCCGACAGGGTTCGGCGCACGAGACCCCCGAGACCACCGGCGTGAGTCATCTCCTGGAGCACATGGTGTTCAAGGGCACCGAGCGCCGTACCGCGCGGGCGATCGCGGAGTCGCTGGAGTCGCTGGGCGGCTCGCTGGACGCGTACACGAGCCGTGAGCACACGTCGTATCAGGCGCGCGTGCTCGACGAGGATCTGCCCGTGGCGCTCGACGTGCTGTCGGATCTCGTGCTGGCGCCGAAACTCGAGGCCGACGACCTGGCCCTGGAGCGCGAGGTCATCCTGGAGGAGATCGCACAGGTCGAGGACACGCCGGACGATCTGGTCTTCGAGCTGCACGGCGAGCGACTCTGGGCGGGCCATCCCTACGGCATGTCGATCCTCGGCACGAAGGCATCGGTTTCGGCGATGCGAGCGGAGACGCTGCGCGCGCTCCACGCCGAGCGATACGTCGGCGCCAACATGCTCGTCGCCGCGGCCGGAAACGTGGATCACGAGTCGTTCGTGACGGAGGTGGAGGGGCGCTTCGGGCGCGTGTCGACCGGGCGAGCGTCCGAGCCGGTCGCGCCTCCCCGGCGGACCGCGACGGGGCTCGAGGTCGTCGATCGGGACACGGCCCAGACGCACATCGTGTTCGGCGCGGAGGCGCCGGCCCACGCCGATCCGGACCGCTTCGCCGTCGTTCTCCTCACCGCGGCTCTGGGCGGCGGGATGAGCTCGCGGCTGTTCCAGCGGGTGCGCGAGGAGCTGGGTCTGTGCTATGCGGTCTTCACCTACCAGAGCTTCTACGGAGCGGCCGGGCTGGTGGGCGTCTACGTCGGGACGCGGCCGGGGTCGGCGGAGGCCGCTTCGGATGCCGTCCGCGTCGAGCTGGAGCGGGTCGCCCGGGAGGGACTCGCGCCGGAGGAGCTGGACCGCGTCCGGCAGCAGGTGAAGGGCCAGGTCATGCTCTCGCTCGAGTCGACCGGATCGCGGCTCCATCGACTCGCCTCCTCGGCGCTCCACGACGAGCCCTTCCTGAGTCTGGACGAGCTCGTGCGCCGGATCGACGCCGTGACGACGGACGACGTGACCCGGCTGGCCGAGCGGCATTTCCACCCCGACCGGCAGCTCGAGCTCCGGCTCGGACCCACCTCGTGAGCGGCCGCGCTTTCGCTCGTCCGCACGACACACCCGAGAGACAGCGATGCTGATTGGCGTACCCAAGGAGATCAAGCCCGACGAGTACCGGGTGGCGCTCACCCCGGCGGGGGCGGAGATGCTGACCCGGGCCGGACACGACGTCGTGCTCGAGAACGGAGCCGGCCTGGGCAGCGGCTTCACCGACGACTTCTACGAGAACGCCGGGGCCAACGTCGTCGATTCGGCCGAAGAAGTGTGGGCGAAGGCCGAGATGATCATGAAGGTGAAGGAGCCGATCGCGCCCGAGTGGCCCCAGATGCGTTCCGGCCAGCTTCTCTTCACCTACTTCCACTTCGCGGCCTCCGAGGAGCTCACCCGTGCGGTCGTGGAGTCCGGCGCGGTCGCGATCGCGTACGAGACCGTCGAGCTCGCCTCGGGTGAGCTCCCCCTCCTGACCCCGATGAGCGAGGTGGCGGGCCGGATGGCGGTGCAGGCCGGCGCCAAGTACCTGGAGAAGCCCCAGGGCGGACTCGGCGTCCTGCTGGGCGGTGTGCCCGGCGTGAACCCGGGCAAGGTGGTGATCCTCGGCGGGGGAGTGGTCGGGACCAACGCAGCCAAGATGGCGGCGGGGCTCGGGGCCAACGTCTTCATCCTGGACATCGACCTGAACCGGCTGCGGTATCTGGACGACGTCATGCCGGCCAACGTCAGCACGCTCTTCTCGACCCGGTACGCGATCCGCAAGCAGATCGAGGACGCGGATCTGGTGATCGGGGCCGTGCTGATCCCCGGGGCGAAGGCTCCGAATCTCGTCACGCGTCCGGACCTCGCCCTCATGCGCGAGGGCACGGTCATCGTGGACGTCGCCATCGACCAGGGGGGCTGCATCGAGACGATGAAGCCGACGACGCATCAAGATCCCGTCTACTCGGTGGACGGGATCGTCCACTACGCGGTCGCGAACATGCCGGGCGGCGTGCCGCGCAGCAGCACCCTGGCGCTGACGAACGCAACGCTGCCCTATGCGCTCGCGCTCGCCTCGAAGGGGTGGCGGGGCGCGTGCCTGGACGACGCGGCGCTCCGGCTCGGGGTGAACGTCGTCGACGGCCACGTCACGTATCGGGGCGTGGCGGAGGCGTTCGACATGGAGTGCCGGGAGGTGGACGACTTCCTGAGCGCGGCGAGGCAGACCTAGGGTGCGCGTACGCTTCCGGCGTCTCGCGTCGAATCCCGATCTGCCGCTCCCCGAGCGGGCGACCGACCACGCGGCCGGGTACGACGTCCGTTCGGCCGAGGCGTCCGTAAACCTCGATCCCGGCGAGATCCGGCTCGTGGGGACGGGGCTGGTCATGGAGCTGCCCGAGGGGCTCGAGTGCCAGGTTCGGCCCCGTTCCGGACTCGCGCTTCGACATGGGATCACGCTGCCGAACGCGCCGGGAACGATCGACCCGGACTACCGCGGCGAGCTCCGCGTCGTCCTGCAGAACGCGGGCACCGAGCCGGTCACGCTGGAGCGCGGCGAGCGCATCGCCCAGCTCGTCTTCGCGCGCTTCGAGGCGCCGATCGTGGAAGAGGTCGACGAGGTGTCTTCCACGGAGCGGGGAGAGGGAGGTTTCGGGAGCACCGGGCGGGCGTGATGGACCCGCGCGAAATTCTGGCACCGCACTTTTTGGAAACGTATGTTCCACGGGCACGGCTTCGCTGCGCTCGATGGGAGCGGCACCTCCGCCGCCCAACCCCCGGACATCCCCGTTGCTAGACGAACTTACGAGCTGGTTCGGCTCCGGCCGACTGATTCCGGTCAACGACATCGCCGTCGATCTCGGTACCGCGAACACGCTCGTCTACGTGAAGGGTGAGGGGATCGTCCTCAACGAGCCCTCCGTCGTCGCGGTCGAGCGGGGATCGCGGAACATCCTCGGGATCGGGCTCGAGGCGAAGCGCATGCTCGGCCGAACGCCGGAAGGTATCGAGGCGATCCGTCCGCTCAAGGACGGCGTCATCGCGGACGTGGACGTCACGGAGATGATGCTGCGGCACTTCCTCAAGCAGGTGACGTCGAAGCGGATCTTCCGGATCAAGCCGCGCGTCGTCGTGGGCGTCCCCTCGGGGATCACCGAGCTCGAGCGCCGGGCCGTGCGCTCCTCGGCCATGTCCGCGGGCGCGAAGGGGGTCTACATGGTCGACGAGCCGATGGCGGCCGCCATCGGCGTGGGACTCCCGGTCGACACCCCGACCGGGAACATGGTGATCGACATCGGTGGCGGAACCACCGAGATCGCCGTCATTGCGCTGTCGGGTATCGTCTCGGACACGTCGATCAAGGTCGGCGGCGACGAGCTCGACCACGCGATCGTCACCTTCCTGCGCAAGAACTACAATCTCCTCATCGGTGAGCCGACGGCCGAGGCCATCAAGGTCCAGATCGGCTCGGCGTTCGACTACGGGGAGGAACGGGACATGGAGGTGAAGGGTCGGGACCTCGTATCCGGGATCCCGAAGACCGTGACCGTGCACTCGCAGGAGGTGCGCGAGTGCATCCAGGAGCCCATCCAGGCGATCGTCGACGCGGTTCGCCGGGCGCTGGAGATCACGCCGCCCGAGCTCTCGTCCGACATCGTGGACAAGGGGATCGTGATGACGGGCGGCGGAGCGCTGATCCGTGGCCTCGACAAGCTCATCAACCACGAGACGAACCTCCCCATCCACGTGGACGAAGAGCCGCTCACGTGCGTGGTGCGTGGGGCCGGTCGGATCCTCGACGACATGATGAAGTACCGCTCGGTCCTCGTGCAGTAAGGGTCGAAGGGGCGCCGAAGGTTGCCTCCGTACGGCAACGACTCGGACCGCGGCGTCGGCCGGCGCGATCCCCTGATCGCGGGGGTCTTCCTGATCCTCGCCTTCTCCACCCTCTTCCTCTCGGCACCCACGCAGCAGACGATCTCGCGGGCGCTGCAGCTCACCGCGCTCGCGCCCTTCGTGAGCGTACAGCGTCGACTCGAGCTGGCGCGCCTGCGGGGCGAGCAGGTCGACTCGATTCTGGTGCGCATCGACTCGCTCTCGTCGATGCTCTCGACGCACTCGGCGCTGATCGACGAGAACCGGACGCTTCGCACGCTCCTCGGTCTCGCGCAACGGGCGGGCCCTTCGTATCTGCCGGCCACGGTCTTGCGCCCCGGGACGCCCGGTTCCGAGTCGATGTTCATCGTCGACGTCGGGCGCGACGACGGCGTCTCCGACGGGGCGCCGATCGTGGCCCCGTACGGACTCGTCGGGGTCGTTCGCGAGGCCCGCCCCCGCAACGCGGTCGGGATGGACTGGACCAATCCCGACTTCCGGGTCAGCGCGATGCTCGAGAACGGGACCGCGTACGGGATCGTGGAGCGGCGGGCGGGTCGGTTCCGCGAGGAGGATCGGCTCATCCTCCACGGGATCCCCTTCAACGAGTCCGTGCGTGACGGCACGCTCGTCGTCACCAGCGGATCGGGTGGGGTCTTCCCGCGCGGCATCCCCGTGGGCCGCATCGACGGACTCGCCGAATCGCTGTCGGAGTGGAGCAAGAGCTATTGGCTTACGCCGGCGGTCGAGCCCAGCTCCGCGACCCACGTCCTCGTCCTGCGCGCCGACGTGGGCGATGACGTGACGGAGGTCTGGGCCCGGGACTCGATCCCATGAGCCGACCGGCGCTCGGGCACTGGATCGCGGCCGCTCTGCTCGCCGTCCTGCACTTCGTTCTGCACGTCGGGCTCTCCTATGGCCGGGGGGCGCCCGACCTGCTCACCCTGGGGCTCCTGCTCGCGTCCCGGGAGATCGGGCTGAGCCGGGCCGCGGGGCTCGGCCTCGTGTTCGGCCTCCTCGAGGACGCGCTGAGCATGCTCTCCTTCGGGGCCAACTCGGTGGCCATGACGGTCGTGGCCTGCGTGGGCGCAGCCACGCGCGACCTCTTCGTGGGTGATTCGAGGTATTTCCTGGTTTCGTATCTTTTCTTCGGAAAGTGGGTGCGCGACCTGATTCACTGGGTCGCGGTCGGGTGGGTCGAATCCGGAGCCGGACTGAGGCAGCCGTTCGTGGAACAGGTCGTCATCGAGGGCGGGATCGCAAGCCTGTACGTCGCCGCCGTGGGCGTGGTCGTGGGGACTGCCCTGGGGGCGGGGACGGAGTCGTGAACATTCGCCACCCGCATCAGCTCCGCCGTCGCGCGGTGGGCGCGTACGTCGCGACCGCGCTGACGCTCGGCGGACTCCTCGTCGGCTTCTTCCGCATCCAGGTCCTGCTGGGAGAGGAGCACCGTCTGAAGGCGGCGTCCAACCGAGTCCGCACGCTGCCGGTCCCCGCGCCACGCGGGACCGTCTACGACCGCGAGGGGCGGATTCTGGCCGACAACGTGCCCGGCTACCAGGTCACGATCCTGCCGGGGCCGACGGAGGAGGTCCGGGCCACGCTCGAGCGCATGGCCGAGCACATGGAGCTCTCTCCGGAGCGCATCGAGCGGGTGCTGGAGACCCTGCAGGCGTACGGCCGCGAGGTGGTCGTCGAGAGCGACACGCCCTTCGATGAGGTCGCGGCGCTCGAGGAGCGGCGGGCCGACTTCCCCGGCGTCTACATCGAGATGCGCCCGCGCCGGCGCTACGCCCTCGGTGACGCCGCCGGGCACATCACCGGATACGTCGGCGAGATCACCGGGGAGGAGCTCGGGTCCGAGGCGTTTCCGGACTCGCTCTACGAAGCGGGCATGATCGTCGGGAAGATCGGCATCGAACGCCAGTACGAGTCGCTCCTCCAGGGCCGACCCGGGATCCGGCACGTCGAGTTCGACGCGCGCGGTCGGATCGTGGGCGACTTCGGCGGTGCCGAGGCCCGCGCGCCCGAACCGGGGACGGACCTGCACCTGAACCTGGACCTCGAGCTGCAGCGCTGGGTGCATGAGATCTTCCCCGACTCGATGTCCGGCGCGGTGGTCGCGCTCGACCCGGCGGATGGTGGCGTTCTGGCGCTCTACTCGGCTCCGGGCTACGACCCGAACCTCTTCGTGGGCGGGATCGACGACGAGGTGTGGGCCGCGCTGAGTGCCGACGAGCGCAAGCCGCTCTACGACCGCGCGGTGCTCGGGCTCTACGCCCCGGCGTCCACGTGGAAGCTCGCGGCCGCCGGGATCGCGCTGGACCTGGGCGTGGTGACGCCGGATGAGGAGATGCCGGAGCCGTGCACCGGCTCGATGTTCTACGGCAACCGCTCCTGGGGCTGCTGGGACCGCGAGGGTCACGGGTACAACAACCTGGCCGAAGCGATCGGAAACTCCTGTGACGTCTACTTCTACCAGCTCGGGCTGCGGGTCGGACTCTCGAACCTGCTGACCCGCGCCAACGAGATCGGCTTCAGTCAGCAGTGCGGCGTGGACCTGCCGCAGGAGAGCCAGGGAGTCTTCCCGGACCGTCCGGAGTGGTACCGAGAGAACTTCGGGGAGGCCTACCGCTACGGCCCCACGGAGGGTGAGGCGCTCAACCTGGCCATCGGGCAGGGCCCGAACTCGCAGACGCCACTCAAGATGGCGCAGTTCTACGTGGCGCTCGCCCGGGACGGCTCCGCGCCGCCCCCGACGATCGCCCGGGCGGCGAGCGGCGCATCGGGATGGGAGCTCCATCTGGAGCCCGAGCACATCGACGCCCTGCAGCACGGGCTGCGCATGGTGACGGCGCCGGGCGGGACGGCCCACTTCGGCACGGCGCTGGAGTTCTGGGATGTGATCGGGAAGACCGGGACGGGTCAGAACCCGCTTTCCGTGCGCAATCTCGCCGAGGACCACGCGTGGTTCGCCGGGATGGCCGGGCCGCCGGGTGAGCGACCGGAGATCGTCGTCGTGTCCCTGATCGAGTACGGGCGCAGCGGCGGGCAGGTCGCCGCCCCGATCGTGGCGAAGACCGCGGACTTCTACCTCCGGCGCAAGTACAACATCCCGGTCGACACCGTACAGACCTTCCGCGAGCACATCATGACCGGGCCGATCCCGCGCTGGTACCGTGAGCGCTTCCCCGACTCGGACTTCGGCCGCACGGGAGCCGAGGAAGCCGCCCCGAACGTCAGCGGCCGCGGAGGCGGGGGATGATCCGCGTCTTCGAACGGTGGTCGCTCGACACCCAGCTCGTGCTCGGCATCCTCGCGCTCTCGCTCTTCGGCGTGTCGATGATCTACTCGGCGGGCCAGGTCCACGTGCCCAACGCGGTGACGCAGGAGGCGTGGGTTCGTCAGGCCCTGTGGTTCGGCCTCGCGCTCGTCGCCTTCTCCGTGCTGTCGCGGGTGCCGCTACGCTGGATCGAGGGGGCGGCGTACCCCTCGTACGCGGTGAGCCTCGCCCTCCTCCTGCTCACCCTCGCGATCGGGGAGGGGCGGGGAACCGCCGCCGGGGTGCGGAGCTGGCTCTCGCTCGGCCCGCTCTCCTTCCAGCCGGCCGAGGTGGCGAAGCTCGCGACGATCTTGGCGCTCGCTCAGCTCCTGGCTCCACGAGAATCCGGCCTGCACTCGCTGCGCGACCTCGTGAAGCCCGCGCTCGTCGTAGCGGTGCCGCTCATGCTCGTCATGCTCCAGCCGGATCTCGGGACGGCGGTGGCCTTCGTCGGCATCCTCTTCGCGATGCTCTACTGGGCGGCCACTCCCGTCTGGCTCCTGGGGCTCGTCGCGAGCCCCGTTCTGGGCCTGTTCCTCTCCTACGACACCACGGTCTGGTCCGTCTACATCCTCCTGGTCGTGGGGGGACTGATCCTGCTGCGCTTCCGGCTCTCGCTCTTCGAGTCGGTCGCCGTGGTTCTCGCCAACTTCGCGACGGCCACGATCTCGGGGCCGCTCTGGAACTCGCTCGCCGAGTACCAGCGGAACCGGATCCTCGTCTTCCTCGACCCCGAGGTGGATCCGCGCGGCGCGGGCTACCAGGTCATCCAGTCGCGCGTGGCGATCGGAAGCGGCGGCTTCGGCGGTCAAGGCTTCACCGCCGGCCCGCAGAAGCGGCTCGACTTCCTCCCCGAACAGCACACCGACTTCATCTTCGCGGTCGTGGGCGAGGAGTTCGGCTTCGTGGGGACGGCGCTGGCCGTGCTCGCCTTCGGCTTCGTCCTCACGCGGCTCGTGCGCATGGCGTCCCATCTAGGGGAGACCCAGGCCTTTGCCGGTCTGGTGCTGCTCGGTATCTTCGGCGCCTGGATGGTCCATGTGTTCGTGAACGTGGGGATGACGATCGGCGTCGTGCCGATCACCGGGATTCCACTGCCGTTCGTGAGCTACGGCGGGACCTTCCTGCTCATGTCCTGGGTGGCGGTGGCCATCGCGGTCCGAGTGGCCCACGAGCGGCCCTGACGTGACTTAGGAGCCTGTCCGAGTCATGGGGCGGCCGCGCACGAGGGTCTTGCGAGTGTCAGACAAGGAAGAGCGACGAATGCGATGCCGTAGCATCGGGGAGGAG